>JBEIKN010000074.1:0-8484 GCA_040379725.1 Flavobacteriales bacterium | reverse complement strand
TCGTGCCAAATGAATCTTTCTGATAGGACTTGTAATAGCCAAATTTATCTGAAGAATAGTCGGGTCGGTAGCCAAAACTCAATTGAGGCGTTATATTGTTTCTAATAGCTTTAACCTTACCACCGTTGAACAAGAAGGTTCCAAACACTTGCGTGGCAACTGTAACTGATGCACTGTAATCAGATGCTCTACTGAACTGGTTTTGGTAAATCGTGTCTATCTTTTTGAGTTGTTGATTCCACTGTTTATCAATGGAATTGAAGTACCAATATTCTTTATAGGCTACTGTTGGAGTAAGCGAAAAATGCTGTTTTAAAAACTTATATGACCCAAGGGTTATGGGCAATGAATGGACAATGCCTTGTTTAAAACCTTCGTTTGGCTTGAGGGCAATAGGCGATTGAATTGAAAAGCCAGGAATGAATTTTTCAAATGGTTTGCCTGAAAAAAACACACTGTCTTTAGTATCAATTCGGTTTTCCATTTCTAAAATATAACTCACACCGAAATCTTTGTACCACTTGTATTTACCGGTCGCATCAGGTTGAGCAAAGGGGGTTAATCTTTGCATGCTTAGGGTCAAATTGGGTAAGGTCATTGAGAAATTATGGGTGCTTGTATTTTGTCTGTGCAAAGCACTCATGCGCAAATCCAAACGGTTTTGAATCAATGTTTTTGAGTATGTTACAGAAGAACCAAATTCATTGCTGACAATGCTTGAAGGATTAAGGGAATTTAGACGGGCTGCATTGTTTTTTTGAATATCTACATTTGATGAAAAGTTAGAACCTGGATGTTTTTTTGGGTCTTGGTTATGGTGCCAAATCAATCTAAAGGTTTTAGTAATGTTCTGCTTATAATTTAAGTCTTCTTTTTCGCCATTCAGGTATTTAGCAAACTCTAAATTGAAATTGCCGCTGTAATTGTAACGTTTTACATAACGGGTATTGGAGGCTATGCGCCAACTTCCTCTAAAATAGGCATCACCAGTTATGCTTTGATCGATGTAATCATTGATGGCAAAATGGTAACCCATATTGCGCAAATAAGGCCCATACAAACCGCTGCTTCCATATTCAAATGGAATCAATCCAGAAGATTGCCCTTTCTTAGTTGGAAACATTCCAAATGGCAAATACAAAGGGGTTGGGATACCCTCAATCACCAAATTAGATGGCCCAAATATGATTTTCTTCTCAGGCACTATTTTCAGATTGCGTGATTGTAAATAAAAATGTGGATGGGTTTTATTGTTGCAGGTGGTGTACTTTCCAAGATCACTATAGATACTCTTGTCGTCGTCTCTGAGTACTTTATTGCACAGTATATACCCCTCACCTTCCTTCATGGCTATGCCATAAGTTCTTCCGCGCTTGGTCTCAAAATTATAGATCATGGTGTCGGCTTCGGTTTGACGTTCACCATCATTAAAAAAAGGCCTGTCTTCATAGGTCCCTAAGCTGTCGTTGATTCGACCCTTTGCATACAATTGCTTGGTTTGAAAGTCTAAAACAATGATGGCGGCTTTAACTTCCATGCCCTCATATTTAACCATGGCCTTACCCCACAAATACGCTTTTTTGTTGGCCACGTCGAATAAACATGAATCATCAGCATGGTATTCAATGATCTGATCAATGGCATCTTTGGATAATTTAAACGTATCTATTGATTTGGAAACTGTTGAAGAATCAAGGGTTTTAGCCGATGCTTGCGAGGTGTACAGAATGCAGCACGAAATTTGTATTATCCACAGAAAGCGACGGAGATGTTTCGTTTTGAACAATGGATTTAACAAGATAAAAGCTCGAATTTTGCACAAAACTAAATTAAAAAACCCAAGCATAAAAAATAATTCCATGAATACCCGGAACCTATTGGCAGTTTTAGGCTCAGTTTTAATCGTCTGCGCGTCGTTCATCAACGAAGCCGAAAAAACCAATCCATTTGATGTGATTGTCATTGATGCTGGGCATGGGGGGCACGATCCAGGCTGTAATGGTGGCAATAGTCGCGAAAAAGAGGTCACCCTTTCCATAGCTTTGAAGCTAGGAAAACTCATAGAAGACAGTCTTAAAAATGTGAAGGTGATATACACCCGTAAAACCGACAAATTCATTGAATTGAGCGAACGAAGTAACATTGCAAACAAAAATGGTGCCGACCTTTTTATCAGCATACATTGCAATGCCAACGACAACAAAGAAGCCTGTGGCACAGAAACCTATTTGATGGGACTTCATAAATCTGAAGGCAATTTATTGGTCTCTAAGCGCGAAAACAATGTTATTCTTCTTGAAAAAGATTATAAAACCAACAAGGCATACGAAGGCTTTGATCCTAATTCACCTGCAGGACACATCATTTTTTCATTGATGCAAAATGCCTACAGGGCCCAAAGTATAAAGTTTGCAGGATTTGTTGAATCTGAATTCAAACAAAAAAGCAGTCTTAAAAGTAGAGGGGTTAAAGAAGCTGGCTTTTTGGTGCTATGGCGCTCAACAATGCCTGGTGTATTGATTGAAACAGGTTTCTTAACCAGTGAATCTGACCGTAAAACACTGGCCAATGATAGTGGTCAAGTGGTCATGTCAAAAGCCATTTTTGAAGCGGTTAAAAAATATAAGACAGCGGTTAAATAAGCTTAAAATAAAACTGGTCTTAACCATTTTTCTGCCGTCTCAATATCAATGCCTTTGCGTTTAGCATAAGCAGCCAATTGATCTGTTCCAATTTTACCAATACCAAAGTACCTTGATGCTTCATGGGCAAAATAAAAGCCCGAAACAGATGCTGTTGGATACATTGCCAATGATTCTGTTAACTCAACACCAATGGATGCAGTGGTATTTAATAACTTGAATATACTTTGTTTTTGAGTATGGTCAGGACATGCCGGATAACCTGGTGCAGGTCTAATGCCTTGATAACGTTCAATGATCAAGTCTTCGTTGCTCAATTGTTCATTGCTGGCATATCCCCAAGCTTCTTTACGGATGTATTGATGAAGGTATTCAGCAAATGCCTCTGCTAATCTGTCGGCCAATGCTTTCAACAAAATTGAACTGTAATCATCGTGTTCAGCTTCAAAACGCTCAATGTGTTTTTCGATGCCAATACCAGCAGTTACAGTAAAACAACCGATATGATCTTGCAGATTATCTTGTTTTGGTGCAATGTAATCCGCTAATGAAAGGTGCTTTACACCCGCTGCCATTTGTCTTTGTTGACGTAAACAATAAATGGTTTCAATAGCTTGTGAAGATTGATCTAATACATGAATGTCTTGACCATCTGAATAGGCTTTAAACAAACCATAAACAGCCTTTGCGCTCAACCAATTTTCGCTAATGATGGTGTCGAGCATGGTTTGAGCATCATTGTATAATTTTTGAGCTTCCTGTCCAATGACTGAATCCTTTAAAATTGCGGGATACTTGCCGGCCAACTCCCAAGTTTGGAAAAAAGGCGTCCAATCAATGTAGGGTCTTAAAACTGAAATATCTTGTTGATCAATCGTAAACACACCAAGCTGTTTGGGTGTACAAATTGAATCCCAGTTTAAATGGCTGCGATTATTGAGTGCAGAAGCATAATCCAGCAATTGTTTATCGTTTTGTTTATTGGCATGATCAATGGCCATTTGCACATATTGATCCCTAATAGATTGAGCATATGCTGCATGGGTATCAGGGCTTAATAATTGTGACACCACAGGTACAGATTTAGAGGCATCTAAAACATGCACTGTAGGGCCACTATATTGAGGGGCCACCTTGACAGCTGCGTGAATTTTACTGGTGGTAGCTCCTCCAATCAACAAAGGCAAACGCATACCTCTTTTTTCCATCTGTTGCGCCACATAGACCATTTCATCTAAGCTAGGTGTAATTAATCCACTAAGACCAATGACATCAGCACCAAATTCAATGGCTTTATCAAGAATGGTCTCGCACGGAACCATAACCCCTAAGTCTATAATTTCATAGTTGTTACAAGCCAATACGACGCCCACTATGTTCTTACCAATATCATGCACATCGCCTTTAACCGTTGCTAATACAATTTTTCCTGGACCTTTTTTAGAGGCTTCTGATGTTTGATTTAGTTTTTCAGCTTGTAAATAAGGTTCCAAATAAGCTACAGCTTTTTTCATGACCCTTGCACTTTTTACTACTTGAGGTAAAAACATCTTACCTGCACCAAACAAGTCCCCAACCACATTCATACCACTCATCAATGGGCCTTCAATAACCAGCAATGGTTTTTTTAGTAATTGATAGGCTTCTTCTGTATCTTGATCAATATAATCAGTAATGCCATGAACCAGCGCATGCTTGAGGCGTTCTTCAATGGGCAATTGTCTCCAACTCAAATCTACTGTACTGGTTTTAGCCACTGCTTTAACCGTTTCAGCAAATTCCAATAACCTGTCTGTAGCGTCTGCTCTGCGGTTTAACAAGACATCTTCAACGCGTTCCAATAAATCCTTAGGAATATTGTCATACACCATTAACATACCGGCATTGACAATGCCCATGTCCATGCCCGCCTTAATGGCGTGGTATAGAAAAGCTGAATGCATGGCTTCTCTGACAACATCATTGCCCCTAAAAGAAAATGAAATATTACTCACCCCTCCACTCACTTTTGCAAAAGGTAAATTGGCTTTTATCCATGCACATGCTTGAATAAAATCAACCGCATAATTGTTGTGTTCTTCAATGCCTGTTGCTACGGTTAAAATATTGGGGTCAAAAATGATGTCCTGAGGCAGAAAATGTACTTGTTCAGTTAAAATAGTGTAGGCTCTTTTACAAATCTCTATGCGTCTTTGATAGGTATCGGCTTGACCTTGCTCATCAAATGCCATAACCACAGTAGCAGCGCCATAGCGTTTGATCAATTTGGCCTGATGTATAAATTCTTGCTCGCCATTCTTTAAACTGATTGAATTCACAATCCCTTTACCCTGAAGACATTGAAGGCCGGCCTCTATGATCTCCCATTTAGATGAATCAATCATTACGGGCACCCTTGAAATATCAGGCTCTGAGGCAATTAAGTTTAAGAATTTCACCATGGCAGCTTTGCCATCCAACATGCCTTCGTCCATGTTCACATCAATAATTTGTGCGCCATTCTCAACTTGCTGACGAGCAATGCTGAGGGCTTCATCATATTGATCCTGTAAAATCAATTTAGCAAATTTACGGCTACCGGTCACATTGGTGCGTTCGCCAATATTGATAAAATTGGTGTGTTCTGTTTGGGTCAAAGCCTCCAAACCACTCAGTCTTAAATACGGATATATGTGTCTACTCATTGCAATAGCAATTATCTTAAATAGACAAGTGAAGTCACTTTTAGATTCATTATCTGCCCCCAATTGGGGCCGGATGTAGCACCTTTACCCTTGGGGTTGGTTGCTAAGACATCGCAGGACCTATTCCCTCCGTCTTTCTTGATAATTGCAGCGCAAAGATACATTTTATTCCATCAAAATGATTGCAAACATTTAAAACTTTTTAGGGATTTAACTGTTGATTTAAGCGGTTTTGAAGCTCAAAAAAATTACCTTTGCAATCCTTTAATTCATGCGCAAATTTCCAAACATAGTCATCAAAGGTGCAAGGGCGCACAACTTAAAAAACATTGATGTAAGTATTGCATCTGGTAGCTTTACGGTTGTAACCGGAGTGTCTGGTAGTGGCAAAAGTAGTTTGGTATTTGATACGTTATTTGCAGAAGGACAAAGACGCTATGTTGAGAGTTTGAGCAGTTATGCGCGTCAATTTTTAGGCCGTATGAACAAACCTGAAGTAGATTTTATTGAAGGTTTAGCTCCGGCAATTGCTATTGAACAAAAGGTCAATACCAGAAATCCTAGAAGTACAGTTGCAACCAGTACTGAAATTTACGACTATTTAAAATTATTGTTTTCTAGAATTGGGCATACCATTTCGCCGGTGAGTGGCAAAGAGGTTAAAAGGCATACTACTGAAGATGTTCTACAATTCATTAAAGCACAAAAAGATGGCCATCAAATTTTAGTCCTTTCAAAACTGGAATTTAAAAAAGGCCAGGAATTAGCTGGTCTTAGTACGCTAGGACAGCAAGGATTTTCGAGGATATTGATTGATGGAGAAATGCTTAAAATCAATGATGTAACTGCTCAACAAATCAGTAAAGCCAAATCAAAACATTTGATCATTGATCGACTTATTGTTGACGCATTGGATGAGGATTTTGATTCAAGAGCTGCTGATTCCATTGAAAGTGCATTTTGGGAAGGACACGGTGAATGCATTTTAAAAATAGAAGAAGATTGGCATACATTTTCGAATAAGTACGAATTAGATGGCATGCAGTTCGAATTGCCTTCAAAAGATTTCTTAAGTTTTAATAATCCATTGGGCGCTTGTAAAACCTGCGAAGGCTATGGACATGTGATTGGGATAGACGAAGACTTAGTCATCCCTGATAAATCATTGAGTGTTTATGAAGGTTGTGTTCAACCTTGGAAGGGTGAGACCATGAGCGAATACAAAGAACAGTTTCTACAACAAATCGCTCAATCAGATTTTCCAATTCATAGAGCATATCACGATTTAAATGATAAGCATAAACTTCTCCTTTGGGAGGGTAATAAACAGGTGAATGGCCTAAAAGACTTCTTCAAAATGCTTGAAGAAAAAACCTACAAAATCCAATATAGAGTCATGTTGAGTAGGTACAGAGGCCGCACAATTTGCCCTGAATGCAAGGGAACAAGATTGCGCAAAGATGCCTCGTATGTTAAATTGATTTCTGTTGATTCTAATATGGCTCAAATGAGTATTCAAGACATTTTATTGATGCCTGTGAAAGAAGCAAGATTGTATTTTGAACAGCTCCAATTAAATACAACAGATGCACACATAGGCCAAAGAATATTGATAGAATTGAAAAACAGGCTAGGCTTTTTGGATCAGGTTGGATTGGGGTATTTAAGCCTAAACAGATTGAGCAATACACTCAGCGGTGGCGAGTCTCAAAGAATCAATTTGGCCACCAGTTTGGGCAGTAGCTTAACCGGCAGTATGTATATTCTTGACGAGCCTAGTATTGGTTTACATCCCAAAGACACCAAACAACTGATAGAAGTATTAAAATCATTACAAGCTGCGGGTAATACAGTGATTGTGGTAGAGCATGAAGAAGAGATGATGAAGGCTGCAGATCAGTTGATTGATATCGGACCTGCTGCTGGCACTTTTGGCGGCGAATTAGTCTTTTCTGGAGATTACAAAAGCATTTTAAAAGCCAAAAATAGTTTAACTGGCCAATATTTAAGTGGTGCTTTAGCAATCAAGGTGCCCACTAAACGTCGCAAAAGTAACAATGCCATTGAGATTAAGGGAGCAAGAGAAAACAATCTTAAAAACATCAATGTGAGCATTCCTTTGAATGTCATGACCTGTGTTACTGGAGTCAGTGGCAGCGGAAAAACCACACTAATAAAAAGCATTTTTTATCCGGCATTAAATAAGATCATCGGCAACTATACTGGCGATAAAACGGGTAAACACGATAAGCTTTCTGGCGATTACAATTTGATCAAACAAGTTGAAATGGTTGACCAAAACCCCATTGGTAAATCGAGTAGAAGCAACCCAGTCACCTATATCAAAGCTTATGATGTCATTAGAGAGTTGTATGCTGATTTGCCGGCGTCTAAACAGCAAAAATTAAAGCCATCGCATTTTTCATTTAATGTGGATGGTGGGCGATGTGAACATTGTAAAGGCGAAGGCGAAGTGACCATCGAAATGCAATTCATGGCGGATCTAATTTTACCTTGTGAATTTTGCAAAGGCAAACGCTTTAAAGACGATATTTTAGACATCAGATATAACGATAAAAACATTGCAGAAGTATTAGACTTGACAGTCGATGAAGCAATGGTATTCTTTAAAGACAAACAAACTATTTGCAACCGAATTGAGCCACTTCAGAATGTTGGATTGGGTTATGTTTCTCTCGGACAATCCAGCAATACGCTTAGTGGTGGTGAAGCACAAAGAATCAAACTTGCTACCTTTTTAGGCAAAGGCAATCAAAAAGAAAATCACACCTTATTTATCTTTGACGAACCGACAACAGGGCTTCATTTTAACGACATCCAAAAACTCTTACAATGCTTTAATGCCCTAATTGATAAAGGACATTCAGTGCTCATTATTGAACACAATATGGATGTGGTAAAATGCGCTGATTGGGTGATTGATTTAGGGCCTGAAGGTGGCGATAAAGGTGGTCATTTGATTTATGAGGGTCAACCAGAAGGACTCATCAATATAAAAACAAGCTATACTGCACCTTATTTAAAAGCTGCTTTAAACCACTAAAATCTAAATTGAAAAACTTTTAAAACATACTTAAGCCATATCAATACAGTATGGCTATAAATACCGTGTTGTTTAAGGATCTTTATATCTTCTT
>JBEIKN010000073.1:0-8508 GCA_040379725.1 Flavobacteriales bacterium | reverse complement strand
AGCTAAAACTCACGGGCAGGCAGCAAGTCCTACAAAACTTGGCAAAGAAATCATGGTGTTTGTTGCGCGATTGAAAGCCCAATACCAACAACTCCTTATGGTACCGTTTTCAGCCAAATTTGGTGGAGCAACTGGCAACTTTAACGCCCATCATGTGGCTTTCCCGGACCATGATTGGCAAGCCTTTGGCAACCAATTTGTCAATAATGTATTAGGCCTTGACAGAAGCTTTCCGACCACACAAATTGAACACTATGACAATTTAGCGGCTATGTGCGATGCTTTCAAACGCATACACAACATTCTGATTGATTTATGCCGCGATATATGGCAATACATTTCAATGGATTATTTCAAACAACAGTTAAAAGCAGGCGAAGTTGGCAGCAGTGCCATGCCCCATAAAGTCAACCCAATTGACTTTGAAAATGCAGAAGGCAACTTGGGTATCGCCAATGCTCTGTTTGAACATCTTGCGGCTAAATTGCCTATCTCAAGACTACAAAGAGACTTAACAGACTCTACCGTTTTAAGAAACATAGGTATCCCATTTGCTCATGGAATAATAGCCTACAGCAGCATTGAAAAAGGTTTGGGCAAATTGATCTTGAACGAAAGTGCTTTACAGCACGATTTGAATCAAAACTGGGCGGTTGTTGCAGAAGCCATTCAAACGGTATTGCGCAGCATTGCCTACCCTAACCCATATGAGGCCTTAAAAGCCTTAACCCGCACCAATCAACACATTGACGAAACTGCCATCAAAAACTTTATAGAAGGGCTTGATGTAGCTGAAGACATCAAAACACGCTTGAGGAGCATTACACCTTCAAACTACACCGGCATTTAAATAGCAAGCCATGGCCAAGCGCAAACGCAAACATCAGCTTTCTGCCAAATCGCATTTGCCGAGCGAAAGCATGGTGTATGTTGGCCAATCAAGGCAAGAAGCCACCCAAATAAAAGTCATTGATTACAATGACAATCAAATCAGTGAGACATTCATTGAACAGCCAGAGGCTTTAGACGCTTATGCCAAAAGCGAAAACATCTCATGGATTTCAGTTACCGGCATACAAGACAGCGCCAAAATACAGGCCATTTGCAATGTATTCAACATTCACAGTTTGGTGCAAGAAGACATTCTTAATACCCAGCAAAGAACCAAGATCGAAGAATTTGATCATTACTTGTTCGTCACCTTTAAAAACCTTTATTGGGACCACGAACATGCTTGCATTGACTCAGAACAAATCAGCATCATTTTGGCTAAAAACTGTTTGATCTCCTTTCAGGAAACCAACAGCGATTTGTACACAGAAATCATTAAGCGCTTGCATACCTCCATGGGAAATATTCGGAATCGAAAATCCGATTATTTACTCTATAAAATATTGGATACCGCCGTTGACCAGTATTTCATATTGATTGACAAGATTGGTGACATGGTGGAGGATATTGAAGACGAAACCATGCACAAGCCACAAGCTGGAACATCTCAAAAAATACAAAGCATCAAAAAAGAATTGATGTTATTAAGCAAGCACATTCTGCCCATGCGCGAAGCTTTGAACAAGCTTGACAGTGGCAACCAGGAATTAATCGACGACAGAACCCTTAAGTATTTTAGAGACGTCTACGACCATACCTACCAAGCCTATGATACCATTGAGAACCATAGAAATTTACTCAGTGATTTAATGAACATGTATTTCACCACCATGAGCAACCGCTTAAACCAGGTGATGAAAGTGCTTACCATTATCAGTACGATTTTTATGCCTTTGAGTTTTATAACGGGCGTATTTGGCATGAACTTCAAAGTGTTTCCGGCTATTGACAACCCTAATGGCTACACGTATTTTTGGTTGCTTAGCGGACTTGTAACGATTAGCATGTTAATTTACTTTAGAAAGAAACGCTGGTTTTAATCTTCAGGGCGACCCAACATCTGCCCTTGATGCACTGGCAAAGATTCAGACGGTGATTTTAAAATGGTTTTGGATAAATCTGGTTGTCCAGCATGCACCCAAGCTGTATACCACAAGCCAGCCAACAACAACATACTGGCCCTAAGTCGTCTTTCAAGCATCCCATTTAACTGATGATGATACTGCTCGCAAAATATTGGATTGTATACTTGAACAGTACGCTGACCTTGTTGCTCCCATACATACAAGTCCATTGGATTAAACTGCTGTTTGACCAAACGTTCCAATGACAAAACCGAATCCACTAAAGCATGGCTTTCTTCAAAGACCTTGCGCAAAAGCGCGGGCACATTGTTAATGTATTGCGCTTGCCCAACAAATAAATTAAAGGAATCCAAATACAATTTGGTTAAGCGACTTTCCCATAAGGCATGTATCCCCTTTTGATTGGTCTTTTGACCGTTGTAATTAGAGGTACTGTGCAAGGGCACATGCAAATCGCCCACATAATGTCCAAGGTCTGCACTGAGCTTTAAAATGTTGTCTGTTTGATGTTGTTCAAAGGCTTTTACCAGCCAATGCATAACCGTGTTGACATGCCATAGTACAATTCCATGTTGCACAACAGTATCTTTTGAATACAAACGAATTGCAGAGTCCATATTTATGGGCAAAGTGTCAAGCGGCAGCGCTTGTTCATAAAAGTCAACATCTAAAAAGTGCCTACAGGCTTCTTGTTCAGAAACATAACGCCTTTGATCCGCATCAGTACTGTGCTGAGCAATATAGTCAATGTGTTGTTTGTAAAATCCAAACAAGGGTTTAGGAACCGAAAAAACAGCTAAACGGTTAATGGTTTGATGGCCCAAAAACCCCCAGGCACTTACCCATTGGGGCAAGAGCAATACAATGACTAAAATACACCTCATTGAAACAGAACCCCGTCAACGACTATGGGTAAAAATTGGTGTTCTAATTGATGGATTTGGGCTTCGACTTCGGCTAATCCGTAATGGTTTAGAATTGGAAAGGCTGTTTGAAATACAATTTCACCTTTGTCAAATTGTTCATTCACTTTGTGAATGGTTATCCCAGTATGGGATTCTTTAGCCGCCAAAACGGCTTCATGCACATGATGTCCATACATCCCTTTACCACCGTATTTGGGCAACAACGAGGGATGCAAATTAATGATTCGACCTTCGAAAGCCTGAATGAATGACACTGGCACTAGCCATAAAAAACCGGCTAACACAATTAGATCAGGTTGTAAAGATTGTATTTCCTGAATGATCAGATCAGACTCATAATAATCTTGACGATTGAATACACGTGTCGGCACATGCTCTTGTTGTGCTTTTTCCAACACACCCGCATTGGCTTTGTTGCAATACACAGCAAGGACTTCAGCCTTGCCATTGGCTTTATAATATTGGATCAGATTCAAGGCATTGCTTCCGCTGCCAGACGCAAAAATGACGATTCTCTTTTTCATTCGATACTCAAGGCTATTGATTCTATTAATCTCAAATCTCTTTCTTTGGTTTCAAGGTTGGGCTTATACACAAACCCTTCGAAAGCGAACAATTGTTGACGGGCTTCATCTAAAACCACATAACGAATGAAAGGCCCCGCCTGACTCAATCCTCTGATGGTCCACCAACCTCTCACTTGCTTAGTAAAACGGCCGTGAATTTTCATATCAGAGACTAAAGTAGATGGATATTGTAAACTACTTGATGTACCCATATAAGTCCCAGGCAACTCGCCCTTAATAATATGCTTCATCACTGTATCTCTGACGGCTCTGATAGATTCATAACTCAAAGCATTTAAATTGGTATACGGATACACATGCACAATTAATCCAATGGTTTTTGGAGTATTGGATTCCATGGCATTGAACTCATACCAAAAGGTTTTGTTATTATGGTATTTTAACGTGAATTGTTTGGGAATTTTCACACCAATACCCAATTCTTGCTTGATGGCATTATAGTTACTCATGCAAACTTGGGTATCCGCAAACAATTCATCGTGTTGGTCTTGTAATTCATATTGCATCAATGCACTGACCAATTGGGCCTTGGCTTGAATGAATTTACGTTGTAAATCGGCAGCATCTTTCCCAAATAAAAACACAATGTGTTGGTGTTGTGCAAAGACATTTCTAGCGCTTAGTATTTTAGCTTCCGAATGCTTGAGGGCATTTTCAATGGTTTTTTCCTCGAAACTTTCGAGCATATCTGCATAGGCCTCTAAATGCGCCTCATCCACGAGCGCTAAAATGGTTCTGCGAGTTGCATACTGCTTGTAAAAGTCTTCTGGTGAACAGGCTTTTAAATCAAAAAAAGGTTCCGCAGCTGGCAGGTGTGAGACTGGCTTTAAAAAACTGGCTTCTAACTGAGGCTTCAAAATGTTCTGAACTGCAGGATCAGCAACCAAGACCAAGCTCCCTAATTGCCCTGTTGGCATAGGCAAGTGTTCTGAGAACCTGTTACAAGCACTTAAGCAAAGCAGCAATGCGATTACAACAGAAGACAATACTTTTATACGCATACGCTATTTGAGATATAATTTAATGAGTTTACCCTTTCCGATTGGTGTATTGGGATTGTCAATAGCATTCATGGCGCAGGTTTTAAGCAAATCAAATTCCTGAAACTTACCACAAATATCTGTCAGCGTTTGACTCTCAAAGTCTGTAATGTAATATAAGAGACCTAAAGGATGCTGAGTAGAAACTGGCATTTGAATGATTTCAGTTTTAAAGATACGCAATTTTTTCCCGGCTTTTAATTTACTCGACTTTAAATTGTTCCACCTTTTGATATTCGATGCGGAAACGCCGTATTTATTGGCAATTTGAGCCAAAGTTTGACCCTTGCTTACGATATGATGTGACAAAACAGAAGTCTTCTGAATAAAATCATCTGGGTTAAAAGCGTTGTTACTGATGGTGTAAACGCTGTCTTGCCATTCAGCCAATTGCATGGCTTTTTGATAAGGCAACACCACCTTTTTATTGTCCGAATACTCAGGAATCAGACCGCTTTTGTAAGTACTATTCCATTCCAACTGTTCGCTTTCAGTGACATTTACAAGTGCGCAAACGTACTTCATATCTACCTTGCAGCACATATATACCGGCACAAGTGTTTCTTGGGCTTTCAACAAATTGACATTGGCTTCTGAAGGTGGTGAAAAGGTCATTAAAAAAGCTGTGGCCAAAAACTTTGGCACATAGTTTTGGGTTTCTTTTGGCAAGTATTTTTTGATTTCCCAAAAGGTGTGTTTACCGCCTGATGCTCTGATGGCTTTGTTAACATTCCCTGGTCCGCCGTTATATGCCGCTAAACATAACAACCAATCGTGGTAAATGCTATACATGCTTAACAAATAATCGCAGGCTTTTTCTGTACTTTTATAAATGTCTTTTCTTTCGTCTAATTGGTCATTGATTTCGAGATCCATCATGCGACCTGTTGCTGGCATGAATTGCCATAACCCTGTAGCACCACACCAACTGACAGCATTGGCACTTAACAAAGATTCAACAATGGATAAGTACTTGATTTCATCAGGCATGCCTTTTTTATCGAGCACTTCTTCAAAGACTCTAAAGTACACATTCTTGCGCGACCATGCCTTGCTCAAAAACGAACTATTGGGATGCTTCATGTAAGACATCTGCAATAAAACTGCCGCATCGTATTTAAAGGGAATGCTTGTTCCCATTTGAGCCACCAATTGATTGAAGCGTTCTTCGCTCATATTGGCGATTTCATCTGCACTTAGATTGCCTAAGGGCTGACTCATGGTTTGCTCCATAAATAAGTGGGTTAGGCTGTCTATTCGATTGATTGAATTTTGCGCAAATACATTGACTTCAAACAATAGCATCATTAACACAATGGCATATGGACGCAAGCATTTCATGGCTTACAAATTTAGGCAAGATTGCTTGCAATCGCAACGATTAGTTATTCGCATATTCCAATTGCTAATGTGTAAAGTTATGTTTAACTTTGTTCTGATTCGCAACTAAAAACGATAACATGTCTGAACAAAAAAAAGGGCTGGTAACTTTTAACGATTTGGCTAAGGAAGCATTCGCCATGCATCCGTTGGAGATGGCCGCTCCCATTAAAAAACATCAAAGCAGTTTGTTTATTGGGATTCCCAAGGAAATCACCTCTCAAGAAAACCGCGTGCCACTATCCCCTTCAGCCATTGAGTATTTGGTTCAAAATGGCCACGAAATTGTGATTGAATCAAAAGCTGGCCACGCAAGTAATTTCAGTGACGAACGTTTTAGCGAGGCTGGTGCACGCATTGCTCATAGCCACGAAGAAATCTTTAAGGCGGATGTCATCCTTAAAATTGAACCGCCTACTGATGCAGAAATTGAGTTGATGCGACCTGATCAAATTTTATTGTCGGCTTTACAATTGGACCAAATGGATCCTATTCTGCTCAACAAATTGATCCTTAAACGCGTGAATGCCATTGCCTACGAATTTTTACAAGACGATAGTGGGTCATTCCCGATCATCAGAGCTATGAGCGAAATGGCTGGCCATGCTTCTATTTTATTGGCTTCTGAATATTTGAACAATGCCAATATTGGCAAGGGTGAATTATTGGGTGGATTTACCGGTATTCCACCAACTCAAATTGTCGTGATTGGCGCTGGTGCAGTTGGCGAATATGCTTGCCGAGCGGCTCTAGGCCTTGGAGCTAACGTAAAAGTCTTCGACAATGAATTGTACCGATTGAGACGTTTACAAGAACACTTGGGAAATAAATTATTTACTTCAACCATACAACCGAATATCTTAGCCGAAGCACTTAGAACCTGCGATGTGGCCATTGGCGCTTTGCGCGGAGAGAGCGGCCGATCGCCAGTAGTGGTAACAGAAAAAATGGTGAGTCAAATGAAACCGAATAGCATCATTATTGATGTGAGCATAGATCAAGGCGGTGTTTTTGAAACATCGGAAATCACCAACCATAAAAATCCTGTGTTTAAGAAACATGAGGTCATTCATTATTGTGTACCAAACATCACTGCTAGGGTTTCGCGTTCAGCCTCTTATGCCTTGAGCAATATCTTTACCCCATTGATCAATGACATGGCCAACTATGGTGGCTTTCACGAATTGTTAAAAATCGCCAAAGGGTTTAGGCAGGGTGTTTATATCTACAAAGGTCATTTGGTCAATCAATCATTGGCCAAACGTTTTGGCATGAAACACAAAGCATTAGAATTACTTTTGAATTTGTATTGATTACTCGTGTAAGACCCACATCACGTCGAGCAGTTCCACCAATTGATCATATTTGGTCCGGCCCATGAGCGATTTGTAATTGTCTGTGAGTTTAGACAGGCATTTTCTGACATCCAATGACATGCGCTTGCCTTTGGCACTTAACAAGATAATGCTAGAGCGTCTGTCAGCTTTGTTGATTTGGGTTTTCAACCAACCCAGTTCAGTCATTTCAAGAATGAGCTTGCTACTGGCTTGTTTGGTAACGCCACAGGCCTCCGCAATTTGAACGGTGGTTTGCCCTTGATGGTGCAGCAATAAAAAAATGGGCAAATATGAGGACTTAAATTGCACATAGCCTCTGTAATGCAATTCGGCTTCGATTTGAGCGTCGAGTTTACGTCTGAGTTTTGACACCAAGACAATGAGGTTATGAAAGACCAGATTGGGATTTTGAACTCTTGACATACACAGTATTTATTTGGCCATGAAAGCTTCAATCTCTTCTACCTCAATTGGCATACCAATGGCATCCATCAAATCTATTGGCCCTTCATGACTGATCACTATATTGTTTTCAATGCGTACACCAATACCTTCCTCTGGAATATAAATACCGGGTTCACAGGTGAACAACATATTGGCTTGCATGGGTTCGTAACGCATACCAACATCATGAACATCAATGCCTAAAAAGTGGCTAGTGCCATGCATGAAATACTTTTTATAAGCTGGCCATGCTGGGTCTTCTTTTTTAATATCGTCCATGCTGATGAGGCCTAAATCAACCAATTCTTTTTCCATGAGTTCTTTGCCAACGGTCGCATGATAATCCATTAATAAAGTGCCAGGCTTGAGCAATTTGGTAGCGCCTCGCATTACTCTTAAGACGGCATTGTAAACCGCTTTTTGTCTGTCTGAGAATTTTCCGTTCACTGGTATACAACGGGTCATATCGCTGGCATAGTTAGCATAGTCAACACCACAGTCTACCAATAATAAATCACCGTCCTTGCAGGCTTGGTTGTTGTCAATATAATGCAATACACAGGCATTGGCCCCACTCGCTACGATTGGATGAAATGAATGACCAGTTGCCGCATTCTTGATGTATTGATGAATTAATTCTGCCTCTACTTCGTATTCCATGACCCCTGGTTGAGTAAATTGCATGATGCGTTCAAAGCCCTTTTTCGAGATGCCAATGGCATGATTGACCAAAGCCATTTCAATGTCTGACTTAATGCTTCTGAGTCTTTGCAAAATTGGAGCAGCTCTGTAATAGGTGTGTAAGGGATAATCGTTTT
>JBEIKN010000072.1:0-8555 GCA_040379725.1 Flavobacteriales bacterium | reverse complement strand
GGACATTAAGCGACCTATCAGCCCTTTAGATTTCAATATTCAATGGGCATCAGCTTTGGTGTTAAAAACAGACAATCATGCGCAAGAAATTATTGTTAAGCAATTGCAGTATAAAGGAAAAACCATTCAGGTGCATTACAGCATAAAGCAGAGTGAAGCGGGTCAATCCTATTATAGCAGAGCCTGTAAAATCCTCTTATTTGAGCCTTATTACAAAGCCTTTAACTGTCAGTGGATACTGAGTAAATCTCAGAAATAGCAATTATCAGAGCCGCTCACAACATCAATGTATAGATAGCCTGGCATAAGTGGGTCAATGCGCCAATTGTATAAAACCATTGGTCGTTTAATGCAGTTGTCGTGGTCGTAAAATTGAGCAGTGCCGGAACCGCCCACAACCTCTTCAAAATTATAACGGCCATATTCATCTACTGCAATAATGTAAACATTCACTTTATACACCACTTCTTTTTTGGTAAGCGCCACAATTGTATCGCTTAAGGCATTGATGTGAACTAATGTTTGCTGTCTGTTATAGCGGCCTATTCGATCAACTCTAGCCGATGTAATTCTATTGCTATCATCAGGGTCCGCATAAGTGTATGAACTGCTGTCTGCAATAAATGCCCTTACCTGAGATTCAATTTCAGCACTATCAATGTAGGCGACTTGGGCTTTTAAACCAGCACAATTAAAACCATACGCCATAGAAAACAGTAAAAATAAACGCAGCACTTTCATATTATTGATAACACAAAACTAAAGCTTTTATTTTGTTTATCTTTAATAAGCAGACCAACCACCGTCGGCAGTAACCACTGAGGCATTAACAAAACTGGCATCATCAGAGGCTAAAAATAAAGCAACATTGGCCACTTCCATTGGGTTTGAAGTCCTCGGATTTAAAGCCATTCCGGGCATAATGCGCTCATTCACCAAAGCGGTAATTTTACTCATGTCCATAGATTCTGCGATTTGTGTTTCCATAGCGCCTGGAGCAATCGCATTACATCGAATGCCCAACTTGGCATACATGTAACCTGTGTTTTTGGTCAAACCAATCACGGCATGTTTACTGGTAGTGTAAGCAGCGCCAGCTCTGGCACCGAATAATCCACCAATGGATGCCACATTGACTATACTACCTTTGCCATTTGCAAGCATGTGTGGTATAGCTGATTGCATGGCGTAATACACACCATTTAGATTGATGTTCATGACCCTATTCCAAGTCGTTTCATCGCATTCAGCAACTGGTGCAAAATTGTCCATAACCCCTGCATTGTTGATCAAAATATCCAATGTTTTAAATTGGGTGATGGCCTGCTGAATCATTGCATCAACAGATGATTTTTTAGAAACATCTACCACGCAAGTTTCTATGGTAAAACCTTCGGACTTTAAACTTTGTTTTAAAGCTTCGAGGCGATCAGGATGTATATCTGCCGCAAGCACTTTGCAACCTGCTTTTGCAAATAAGACTGTAATGGCTTTTCCTAAGCCAGCGCCAGCGCCGGTGACAATGGCTGTTTTGTTTTGTAATTTCATAGAATTGTTATTTAGTGTATTCGAACTTAATTAATTGAATTGTTTGCTTAACTGATCAGCATCAGGAATCATGTTTTTTTTATCGTTGAGCAGCCAATAAATGATGCCACTTAATAAAGCGGCAAAAAAGCACCAAGTACTTGGCAGGGCTTTTTCAAAGAAAAAGAAAGCCAGTGCAAAGGCCACTAAATTGATATAGGCAAACACTCTGACGCGTTTATAGCTGGCTAAAAATAAAGGGAGTAATGTACTAATGACATACATAAACGAATGTAAATCAGATAAGAAGGGTTGATGGCTTGAGGTCAACATTTCATAATCTATATGAAAGTTTGAAATGTAAGCAACAGGTTGTCTGTAAGCAATATTATACAATGCACTTAAACCCACAAAGCCTCCAATCAATAACATATACCACTGCATTTGTTTTTTAATGGGGTTGATTTCCATGCGCAACATCGACCAAGGCAACATAATGGGCCATACAGCCCAAGCAAAGACTAAAAACAGAAACGTAAAAGGCGCCCTGAGATACAGAAAGTCTGTCTGGCTATAACTCAACCAGATAAAGCCCTCACACAATTGTTGAAACGCAAACAGGATAGGAATACTGGCAAATACTTTTTGATTGGGTTTTGTGTTAGACTTTAATGTCGCATATCCAATACCGCCAATCACTGCTGCTGCTGTAAAGCTAGCGCTTGCTGAAAAACACATAGATTTAGATTTTTATCAAAGTTAAGGGTAATGTCAGTTAAATCAGCATTAATTTAGCTAATAGATATCATGTTTTTAATACTTGACTTATGATGTTTATGTTGTATGTTTGATGATATTAATGTGAATATGGAGGCATTCAAGCATTTTACCAAGGCAAATTCTGACTTCAGAATACCATTTAAACAAAATGTTTGGATGCAATTGTTTCTGTTGGTCTTTATGCTGATTTGGGCAATGACATTAATCGGCACAACTGACCATTATAATTGGCTGCTTGAGAATGCACTCCCAATAGTGTTCATGATCATTTTACCAATCAGTATGAAGCGGTATCAATTTAGTGATTTGTCTTTGTTGATGATATTTGTCTACCTCTGTTTACATGTGTATGGGGCTCAATATACCTATGCTGAAAATCCATTTGGGTTTTGGTTAAAGGACTTATTTCATAGCAGTCGCAATCATTATGACCGCATTGTGCATTTTAGTTTTGGCTTTGTCTTGGCTTATCCGATGCGAGAACTCTTTATTGATTGCCTCAAATTGCCCAAGACATTGGCTTGGATCATTCCCATTGAAATTTCCTTGTCCATTAGTGGTTTGTATGAACTGATAGAATGGGCCGTTGCGGATCTGTTGTTTAAGTCACAAGGTGTTGCGTATTTGGGAATTCAAGGGGATGTTTGGGATGCTCAAAAGGATATGTTTCTGGCGTTTTCAGGCGCATTGATTGGCAGTAGTTTGATCAGTATATTAGAGAAAAAACAGGCTTAAAGGACCTATAATAAACCTATACTCACTTGTAGAAGCTTTGTTAATACTAGTGATATTATAAAAATCAATATAGATATATATAATATTATAATTATCTATAATCAAAACAAAATATTTTTGCAACCATAAAAACAAACAACAATGCCTATGAAACCATTTTTATTAAGTGCTTGCTTGGTCGCTATGACCAAAGTGATGGCACAAGATGCACACGCGGACATTAGTAAATGTCCTTTTCATCAAGCGGCTGCTGAAAGTATTGAAGCCGGCCATGATGCGCTTAAAACCAACAGTCAAAAGACGGCTACAAACAATAAAGATTGGTGGCCCAATCAATTGGATTTGTCTGTATTAAGGCAACATTCAGACTTGTCTAATCCAATGGGTGCAGCTTTTGATTATGCAAAAGCATTTAACAGCTTGGACTATCAAGGTCTTAAAAATGATATTAAGGCTGTAATGTCTCAGTCTCAAGATTGGTGGCCTGCTGATTTTGGCAATTATGGTCCTTTGTTCATTCGTATGGCATGGCACAGTGCTGGTACATACAGAACAGGCGATGGCAGAGGTGGTTCATGTGCCGGGCAGCAAAGATTTGCCCCTTTAAACAGTTGGCCTGATAATGCTAATTTGGATAAGGCTAGACGTTTGTTGTGGCCGATCAAACAAAAGTATGGCAGCAAGATCTCTTGGGCTGATTTAATGGTTTTAGCCGGTAATGTGGCTTTAGAGTCAATGGGTTTTAAGACCTTTGGATTTGCTGCAGGTAGAGTCGATGTTTGGGAACCTGAAAATCATGTGTATTGGGGTTCAGAAAAAAAGTGGTTAGACGATAAAAGGTATCAAGATGGTAGACAGCTTGAAAATCCTTTGGCCGCTGTTCAGATGGGCTTGATTTATGTCAATCCTGAGGGGCCTAATGGTAACCCTGATCCGGTTTTAGCGGCTAAAGATATTCGCGAAACGTTTGGCCGTATGGGTATGAATGATGAAGAAACAGTGGCGCTTATTGCAGGGGGCCATACCTTGGGTAAAACCCATGGAGCAGCTCCTGCTTCAAATGTAGGCCCTGAGCCAGAGGCTGCAGGAATAGAACAGCAAGGTTTTGGTTGGAAAAGCGATTACAAATCGGGTAAAGGTCAAGATGCCATCACTTCCGGTTTAGAGTTGACCTGGACACCTACACCTACTATGTGGAGCCATGCTTTCTTTAAGATTTTATGGGATAATGAATGGGTCTTGACAAAGAGTCCTGCAGGTGCTCAACAATGGGTAGCCAAAAACAGTGATACAATCATACCTGATGCATTTGATCCTAAAAAATACCATAAACCGATGATGTTAACGACTGATTTGTCTTTGAGATACGATCCTGAATATGCCAAGATTTCAAAAAAATTCAGAGATGATCCAAAGGCATTTGACGATGCTTTTGCTAGAGCTTGGTTCAAATTAACTCACAGAGATATGGGTCCTAAAGCTTTGTACTTGGGCCCTGAAGCCCCTAAGGAAGATTTGATTTGGCAAGATCCAATTCCTGCATTGAACCATGCTTTAATTGATAACACTGATATTGCAGATTTGTCTACTCAAATTCTGAATTCAGGTATTAGCAAACGCGATTTGCTTTACACTGCTTGGTCTTCGGCTTCAACCTTTAGGGGTTCTGACAAAAGAGGAGGGGCCAATGGAGCCCGCATTCAATTGATGCCTCAAAAGCAATGGGAGGTGAACCAACCGATGCAATTAGATGCAGTGATTAAAACAATGCAGAACATTCAAAAGCAGTTTAATGCCAAACAAAGCACCAAAAAAGTGTCTTTGGCAGATTTGATTGTTTTGGGTGGTTGTGTAGCACTTGAGCAGTCGGCTAAAGAGGCTGGATACGTCATTAAAGTGCCTTTTACACCAGGTAGAATGGATGCTACTCAGGTCCAAACAGATGTTAAATCAATGGCTGTTTTGGAACCTGTTGCAGATGGTTTTAGAAATTACACTAAAACAAATTACAGCATGCCTGCTGAAGTTTTGTTGGTTGATAAGGCACAGTTGTTAAATTTAACTGCTCCTGAAATGACTGTTTTATTGGGTGGTATGAGGGCTTTAGATTTAAACTACAACCATTCCAAGCAGGGTGTATTAACGGATCAACCTGGCAAATTAAACAATGCGTTTTTTGTGAATTTATTGGATATGAATACCGTTTGGACACCTGTTGATGCAGAGCAGCAAGTTTTTGAAGGGAGAGATCGTACAACCAATGCGCTTAAATGGACTGCGTCGCGCGTTGATTTGATCTTTGGTTCAAATTCAGAACTTAGAGCTTTAGCAGAGGTTTATGCGAGTTCAGATGCCAACGAGCAATTTGTTAAAGCATTTGTTAACGTGTGGACCAAGATTATGAATGCAGACCGTTTTGATTTGAAATAATGAGGTAAATGTTTATAGAAAAGGCCCGAGCAATCGGGCTTTTTTTTGGCTTAATCTTGGTGTTTCTTAAAGCTGCAAAAAATAAAATCTTGAACAGTGCCGAATGGTGTTGTGTGGTGATGTCTATTACAACCTTGATTTGTGTAGCCTATGCTTTCAAAAGTTTTAGGTAGACTGTCTTCGTCGTATTGGTGGATATTGATGCCACTGCATTTAAGGGGCCCATCCACTGAGAATGTGCCAATAATGAGTTGTTTGGGGGCATTGGTTTTTACCAATTGGAGGTAGGTGTCGATTTGGTTTTTTTCGGTTAAGAAATGAAAGGCTGCTCTGTCATGCCATAATTGATAAGGGCTTTCGGGTTTAAAGTTTAATATATCCGTTACAATCCACTTGACTGAATGGGCCTTTTCGCCTAATCTGGCTTGAGCTTTTTGTATGGCATGTGCGCTGATGTCCAATACAGTGATGTTGCTGTATCCTAAGGCCAGTAAGTGATCGACTAAATTAGAATCCCCTCCGCCAATATCTATGATGGCTGCATCTTTTGGGAGTCCAGTTGCTTGAATCAAATCAATTGAAACCTGAGGCACCACTTGTGTCCAACTGACTTCCTGAGCTGATTTTGTTTGATAGATGGTTTCCCAATGTTGTTTGCTATCCAATCCCATAGTACAAAATTATACTTGGTTCAATTCAATGCATGTGATTTTAGTTACAATCAAAATACATACTAACAATTGAAATAGGATAGGGTATGAAATGTTTGACAAAACAATTGTCGGAATGACTGGATTCGAACCAGCGACCCCTTGCACCCCATGCAAGTGCGCTACCGGGCTGCGCTACATCCCGAATGATGTTTCAAACATACAGGCTAGTTTTGTAATTTACTAGTCTTTGTTAGCCAAAGCTCCATGTGATGGATACATTTATATTTACTTAAATTGGACCTTAACGAATGAATATACAATGACTTTGTCAATTAAACTTTTCATTGCCTTTTTTCCTTTTTACTGCAATAAAATCTCTGCAGGAATATTGAGTAGTTTGTGAAATTGTCTTGCCAATTCTAGAGTTAGCGGTTTGCGCTTGTTCAAAATGGAGGAAATATATCCTTTACTACCAATTATACCAACCAAATCTTTGTTTTTTAATTGATGTTCTTCCATTTTTATTTTAATGGCTTCAATAGGATCTGGATACGGTATTTTGTAGTATTGATCTTCGTACGCTTTTATTAATATCAAGGCCATTTCAAGCATTTCGCCAGTCTTAGAATTTGGTTTTATCCCTTTGTCAAATTGAGCATCAACCCAATCTAAAGTTGCTTGGTATTGCTTTTTGTTTTTTATCACTTTAATTTCCATGATGCTTATTATTTTAGTTGTATTGATTTAGCATTTATACGATCATAGTCTTTGTGAGGTCCGAACCATTTAATTTGAATGGTTTTGTAATCAAATATGACTCTAACGATTAGTCTGTATTGGTTACCTTTAATATTGAACACCAACCTGTTATCGCCAATAATACTAGCACTACTATATATATTTTTTAATTCATTGAAGTTGTTTAATTCCAATTTTAAGATGTCATGATACCATTCATAAAGTGAATTTGCAGCTTCAGGATATTTATTTGCATATTCCATTAGTGCTCTTCTTGTGATGATATTAAACACCCAACAAATATAAAAGTTTTCTATTAGAAAACAAAATGAACTTTATAAGCAGAGCAAAAAAGGATATTTTACTTCAACAAAGAATAGATTTCTGAATCGATGAATTGACCATCGAAGTAATAATGCTCTCTAAAATAGGCTTCTTTTACAAAACCAGCTTTGAGTAGGAGTTGTCTTGAGGCGTTGTTAGCCGGATTGATATTGGCTACTATACTGTGTAGTTGTAATTGATGGAATCCATAGTCTATGATTGCTTGCATGGCTTCTAACATGATGCCTTGTCTGTGGTATTGAGGATCCAATAAATAGCCAATTTCGGCTCGGTAATGGGCGTGTATGATTCTAAATAATCCGATGTTGCCAATCTTAATCTCAGGCTCGTTTTTAAGGTAAATGCCCCAAGTAATGCCTTCGCCTTTGTCTTTCATATCTCTCATTTTTTGAATCAAATCAATGGCATCTTGTAAGGTATTTGGTCGAGGCCTGTCTATATACTGCATAACCTTATCATTGCTCCGTAAATCAAACAGAGCTGTTGCATCTTGTTCTGTGATTTCCTTAAGCATTAAACGCTGTGTAGTGATTTCGGGGAAAGGGTTGAAGTTGACTTGAAGCATATTCATTTATTGGGGATGAGCAGAGGTTTTTACAGCCAGCAAAATGGCTTGTTTCAATACCTCTAAATGGATGTCTTTGATGTGTTTAAACTGTATACAATAGCTGCTGACTTTGGCCTTGCCTATTTGATGACCAAAGGTTTTAGCAATATCTAAAGCATGTCTAATGCCCATTAAATGAATGCTGATGCCTTTGGTATTGGCGCTTAAACCAATTTGAAAGAGCTCCTTGCATTGGCCATTGGCAAATGGATGTTGGTAGGATCCATATCCTATGCTCGGGTTGCTAACAACTTTGTTGGATTCATTGATACCCGTGTTGAACCACAATTTTGTGCCGGGTAAGCAACTCACAATAAAGTCATAGGACCTGCGCATCTCGCCGGTCCCGATCGACCACTCGGTCTTCAAGGACGGCCGCGTCAACATCGCGAACGCCGACGCGCTGCTCAGCCACGCGGTGGCCTCGTGGGACGACGCGCTGGCCTTCGGCAAGAAGCACGGCTTCCGCAACGCGCAGGTCACCGTCATCGCGCCGACCGGCACGATCGGCCTGCTGATGGACTGCGACACGACGGGCGGCGAGCCCGACTTTGCGCTGACCACGTTCAAGAAGCTGGCCGGCGGCGGCTACTTCAAGATCGCCAACCAGTCGCTGCGCCCGGCGCTGCGCGCGCTCGGCTACACGCCGGCGCAGGTCGACGCGATGGGCGCGCACGTGGTGGGCACGCGCAGCCTTGAGGTCGCGCTGCCCGAGACCGACGGCACCGTGCCCGCGCACG
>JBEIKN010000071.1:0-8615 GCA_040379725.1 Flavobacteriales bacterium | reverse complement strand
CGCTGTTGCATGAAATATTTCCACTCGTCATATGAACCCAAATATTCTTTGATTTCATCGTCTTCTATCCACCAAATTTTATTCGCCACATTGGCAATAAAGTATCGATCGTGAGAGACTGTAATAAAGGTCCCTTCAAATTGTTGCAATGCTTGAATGAGGATATTCATACTTTGAATATCCAAGTGATTCGTAGGCTCATCCAGCAATAAAAAATTAGCTTCATGCACAAGCGTCTTAGCCAGAGCAACCCTAGCCTTTTCTCCCCCACTCAGCACTTTGATTTTTTTGTAGACATCATCACCCGAAAACAAAAAGCAGCCTAAAATGGTTCTAAGATCATTTTCAGTTTTACTAGACCCCATATGCACCAACTCTTCTAAAATTTCATTTTGAACATTCAAGGATTCTAATTGATGCTGAGCATAAAATGTTTTATCAACATTATAGCCATATTCAACAGAACCTATAATGGCTTCACTCTGATCAATGATACGCAACAAAGTAGATTTACCCTTGCCGTTTGCGCCAATTAAAGCAATTTTATCGCCTCTAAGAATTTGTGCATTGGCATGATCAAAAATCACTTGATCACCGTATTGTTTATCGATGTCTTTTAATGTTGTTATGATTTTACCAGGTTGTTGTCTGACTTTAAACCTCAAATTCATGACGGCTTCATCATTTTGAACCTCTTCAATGCGTTCAATTTTATCAAGCATCTTCATTCTTGATTGTGCCATATTGGCCTTACTGGCTTTAGCTTTGAAACGGTCAATTAAACGCTCTTGTTGTTTGATGAAATTCTGCTGATTATCAAAAGCCCTTTGTTGAAGCTCATCACGTTCTACCTTGAGTTCAAGAAATTTCGAATAATTACCGGCCCATTGATATACTTTTTTGTTGGCGACTTCAACAATCTTAGTGACCATTCTATCTAAGAATAAACGGTCGTGAGAAACGATAATGACAGTACCTTGATAAGATTGCAAGTATTCTTCTATCCATTCAATTGAAGGTAAATCCAAGTGGTTGGTATGCTCATCGAGCAATAACAACTTTGGATTTTGCAACAAAAGCTTAGCCAACATGACACGCATGCGCCAACCGCCACTAAACTCATTTAAAGGCCGTTGTAAATCGGCTGTTTTAAAACCCAAACCTTCAAGAATTTCTTCGGTTTTAAATTGGATATTGTACCCATCCAATGCCTCAAATTGTTCCTGTTTATCCCCTAAAAGATTTAAAATCTCATCTGAATGGTCCGTCTCCATTCTTTGAACAATGGCATCAATTTCTGTTTGGAGTGCTAAGGCTTTATCAAATGCCTGAAGCGCAACATGATAGATGCTGTCATGACTCTCATAACTCAATAAGTCCTGATTCAAAAAACCAATGCTACAGTCTTTGGCTTTTGACAAACTACCCTCTGTAGGCTTGTATTCGCCTGTAATAATTCTTAATAGCGTTGATTTACCGGTACCATTTTGACCGACCAAACCAATGCGTTCACCTGGCTTAATCTGCCAATTTACATCGCTGTACAAATATCGACCACCAAAGTCGAAAGCTAAATCGTTTAAAGTTAACATGAAACACGCAAAAGTACACTATTTACGCGGAAATCCGGAATTTATCTTAACAGATATTTCTGGCATTTTAGCTAATATTGTAACATGAAAATTGAGATTTGGAGCGATATAGCTTGCCCCTTTTGTTATATTGGCAAACGCCATCTTGAACAAGCCATGCAAGCTTATGAAGGGCTGATTAACTTTGAAATAGAATGGAAAAGCTACCAGCTGCAACCTGATTTAAAAGTCGAATCGCCCAAAGGACTTGACGCCTATCTCGCTGAAATAAAAGGTTGGAGCATTGAGCAAGCTCAAAACATGAACCACCAAGTCACTCAAATGGCTAGCCAATGTGGTTTAGACTATCAATTAGACAAAGCTATTGTTGCTAATACATTCAAAGCCCATCAACTCATACAATATGCCAAAACCCTCGGTAAAGGCGATTTGGCTGAAGAACATTTGTTCAAGGCTTATTTTATGCAAGGCATTGATTTAAACCAAATCGATCAACTCATCCAAATTGGCTTGAACATAGGGCTTGACCAGAATGAACTTAGGAGCGTATTGGAGCATGATGCCTTTTCTGACGCAGTCAAAAACGATCAATTTGAAGCTCAACAATTACAAGTGCGAGGCGTGCCTTTCTTTTTATTTGATGAACAGTATGCCATTTCTGGCGCTCAGCCTGTAGACCAATTTGTATCAGTCATCAAACAAATTGCCGAAATATCTATAAAGACTCAATAAACTTAATTAGAGCCTTGCGCTCTATTGCACTCAATTGTTTATAATTCCTTTTAGAGAATTCAGCCTCTCCGCCATGCCACAAAATGGCTTCTTCAATAGAACGTGCACGTCCATCATGCATATAAAAACCATGGCCATTGACTTTATAAGTCAATCCTATACCCCATAATGCTGGCGTTTTCCATTCTTGCCCATCGGCTTCGTATTCACTTCTATTGTCAGCCAATTCAGCACCCATATCATGCAACAACAAATCAGTATATGGATAAATTATTTGATGACTTCTACTTGGAAAACTCACGTCAGTTTCAGTTGTGAATTTGGGGATATGGCAACTTGAACAAGCAATTTGTTTAAACAAATTTTGTCCCTGTTTCACAATGGCATCATTAACTTGCCTTCTTCCTGGCACTGCCAATGTTTGCATGTAATAATTAACTGCATGTAAAATTGAATCAGGCAGTTCGTAATCATCATTCAATCCATCAAACTGGCTTTGATTAAGACAATTTTCTTGTTTAAATATACTATTAGTTACACCCATATCTTCATTATAGGCCCCTGCTATTTGCTGTAAAATAGTTGGCTGTCCTGCTTTCCAACCAAATCTTCCCAATTTCAAATGTTGTCTTGTATAATCCCATACCCAGTTGGCCTTTCCACTGATACCATCAGCATTTCTATCAGCAATATCCTCGTTGGACAAGACATCATTTGCAGGAATTGCTTCTATTAGCCCCAAACCAAAAACAGGTGGCGCTAAGCGAGGAGACAGATTGAACTGACTAGGCAATGTCATATATGCTTGAACAATTGAATAAATAGGCTTTTTTAATTGCACTTGATAACCATCAGGAAAAACTTCTGTAATGTCATTAAAATTGATTTGCATTTGAGCTTCAGCATTAACTGATTGAATGGCCTGAAGCTGTAACTGTGTCCCAAAACCATTAACTGGCAATGGCTCTCCGTGTATTCCTCTCCCATCTGCACTTAATTTAAACAATAAACTCTCAAACTTAGCTCCAGGAGAGGGTGGCCTACCTCTACCATCATTTACATGGCAACTCACACAGCTTACATTGTTATAAATAGGGCCAAGACCGGAATTAATTAGCGCTGGAGCTGTTAAAAAAACATCATCAAAAGCCTTGTCTCCAATTTCATGTACGTGCATTTCAATTGCATTTAACCCTCTGAAAGCATGATCAAAAGCAGATGTAGATTCGTCAAAAAATGTATTTTGCCCCCCTGAAAACCATTCAGAATATGGATCAGTATACCCTTGATCATATTGACGACAAGACCAAATCAATAACATCAACAACCCTAAAATTGCAAATATCTTGAGCTTCATATGCTTAAAAATGATTTTTTATCAAATCAACAACTTCATCTGACAATAACGCTTCTAAAGCATTGATTTTGTCCACTGCATTTTGCAACTGAACTGGCTGCTGGTAAATAGCCTGTTCAAATGGAAGGCTTACTTGACTCAAAGAAAATTTTGCGTCATCAATCGCCTTAATCACCCTTCTGTTCAAGTCTAAATTATACAATTTTACAATATCAGAAATACCTTTACCATCCTGTAAAGC
Organism: Flavobacteriales bacterium; assembly: GCA_040379725.1. Classification (GTDB taxonomy): domain Bacteria; phylum Bacteroidota; class Bacteroidia; order NS11-12g; family UBA955; genus JABMMZ01. Next base: position 4,693 of record JBEIKN010000071.1, on the reverse strand, counting down.
AAAATCACCTGTATAAACCATTTCAACACCCTCAATGTTATGTTTAAAATCATTCATAGAATTTCCACTGAAAGGTGATTCAACGGCGAGTCTGTCTTGCAGTATCATGACTTCACTAATTTTACCATTTGCCACTTCATCACAAATGCCAGCTTGTGCATTTAAAATCTCAAGCAATACTGATTGGAGATTAGAATACAAACTATTTGGGTAATGAGTTAAGTTTAATAAATAGGCTTGACCATTAAGCGACCATGCTCGTTTAAGTTGATGTACTTTTTGATACAAGTCTTTAGCTAAACCTGTTAGTAAATGTAATTCACCTGAAGTAAGATTCAAAGCAGTTTTATTGCCTTCTATCCCCCACAGAATGAATTCAATAGGATGAAAACCTTTTGAAGATGACTCTAATGATGATAACATTGAATCTGACCATACAATAGAATCTACTGACATACTTTGTATAACCTTGTAATCTATCGGCCATGTATCAATTGATGGATCTATTGACTCTGTCGAAACGGGACCAAACAACCATGCTTCAGCATATTCCCAATAACGCCTTGTACTCAACCATGACGCTTTGCATGTTATTAATGTTGCATCTGTTTTAGATGATTCAAGTGCTTGACATTGCTGATATAAGCTCAGTGCAGCACTATCGAGCTTAATATAAGTCTCATAATAGACATTTTGAGAGATGTTGACAAGCGCTTGATCGGCAGTTTCTTTTGCTTTTAAATCAATTTTTTCATCTTGATTGTTGCAAGCTATCAGCAGGCATAATGGTATTAAACAATAAATCTTCATGCGATCAAAATGGTGATTTTTTGATTCACAATAGAGGTTTTAAAAGCTTTCAAATTCACTGTAGCAGGCTCAATCAATACTTTGCCTGTAAAATCAAATTTGCTACCATGCGAAGGGCAAAACACCTCTTTATTATTGACAAACACTGGATTATCATAATGGGTACATTTAAGCAATACAGCTGAATACTGATTGGCATTAATACAGTACAATAGGACATCATAATCTAAATCCTCTGAACGCAACACCAATACCTTCTGCAACTCATTGCACAATTGAGAATCTATCTCAATGAGTTTATTTTTTACAATAACTTTATGCACTTTAGCTGTTGCGCAACCTTGCATAAGCCCAATGATAGAACTGCCGGCCATTAGGCCTGCGCACATCATACAAGACTGTTTAATAAAGGTTTTGCGTTTCATTAGAAATTATAACCCAAACCTAAGTTAACCCACCAATTATTGCTTAGATACCTTGGAGTACCTGTCACTTGTGATTGATAAAAAACTGGGTTCAAATCACCTGAAATGCGGTTCACAACATCAAATTTTATGGCGACCCCTACAGTAGGTTTATAGGTTAGACCTGCTGTCAGAAACTTTTGATTCAATGACAAATCTTTAATACCATTGCTTGGCATCTTAGCATTCATGTGTACCCATTCATATCTTGCAAATAAGAGACATTTTTTAGCAAACAAATCGCCTGGCTTCAATATATTTTTGTAGAACTCCACAAAAGCCCCACGCATTTGACTTGGCACGTTTGAGGCATAAGCCCTATTAATGGCAAAAGCATCAGGCATATCAACGGCCGTCACCAGCGCTTTGGCACCCCATTGTTTTGCATTGTATTGAACATTGGTTTCCCCCAAAGCTACGGGGGTTCCAAAAGGGCCGCCGTTAAGCATTAAGCTATCGGCTGTTAGTGGGGCTAATCCCACAGTTCCACCATAGTATAAAGATGATTGAATTCTAAATTTTCGGTAATAATACAAGGCAGCCGCATGCAAGGCTAGGTTATTAATACTAGCTGTATTGCCTTGATACCTTCCTTTTCTGATCCCAGATGTTCTCGTAAAATCCTCACTGTTTAAACCATTGCTTATACCGACATAATAATTAAATCCGGGTAAACGATCAAATTGTCCATACAAACCTACCCCCAATTCTCTCCAAGTGGATGGGATGATAAACTTCTCTACAAAATGTCTTTGATTACCATTATATGTAGTTGGCAAATGATTTTCATTAATGATACCAATTCTTGGGATATACAATCCAGCTACAAGGTATGATTTTTTATTAAGGTCAAATTTAATGAATGCTTGTTCTAATGAAAACTCTCCTGAGGATCCATTGGAAATTTTAGCATTTTCAATTTCTAACTCAGAAAACAAAGTAATTGTCTTTGTAAATCTATGACCAAAGAAAGTTACAAATCGGGTAAAATTGACTTGGCCTGTTTTTGCCCCTGTATTGTAAGATGCAAAACACTCGCCATAACCACTCAAAACAGTTGTTTTACTAGAAACTTGCAAGCCAGCCGCTAAAGAATCCTCTTTAGTTAAGATTTGAGCATTGACATTCAATGCAAATACAAAAATAAACAGGTATACAATTTTGAATTTCATGCCGCAAATTTATATTTATTTAGACTAATTCCAAATAATAAATCAAGAATTTTTACCCATAAAAAAAAGCACCCTTTCGAGTGCTTTAATAGACTATAACATGATTAAGCTTGAGAAACAGCTTTCGGAGCAGCTTGCTTAATGGCTTCGCTTGATCCATCCTCAAACTTCTTAAAGTTGTCATTGAACTTGTTGGCTAAAGCATTAGCTGTTTGATCATAAGCTGATTTATCCGCCCAAGTATTTCTTGGATGTAAAATTTCTTGAGGTACATTTGGGCAAGTATTTGGCATTTTAACACCAAACACAGGATGAGTGGTGTAATCAACATGATCCAATTCACCATTTAAAGCAGCTGTAAGCATAGCTCTTGTAAAAGACAATTTCATTCTACTACCTACGCCATAGCCACCTCCACTCCATCCAGTATTCACCATCCAAACATTGATACCAGCATCTGCATTGAGTTTAGCGCCTAACAATTCAGCATATTTAGCTGGGTGTAAGGGTAAAAAGGCTTGACCAAAACAAGCCGAGAAAGTACTTTGAGGCTCAGTGATTCCAGCTTCAGTACCAGCCACTTTACTGGTATATCCAGAAACGAAGTGATACATGGCTTGCTCTGGTGTTAATTTGGAAATTGGCGGTAAAACTCCATACGCATCACAGGTTAAAAAGAAGATGTTTTTAGGCGAGTTCCCAACAGATGGGATAGCAATATTGTCAATAAAATCAATTGGATAAGCCACACGGGTATTTTCCGTTACGGATACATCTTCATAATTTACAGTGTTAGATCCTTCGAAAAAACGAACATTTTCAACTAGAGCACCTTTTTTAATGGCATGCCAAATTTGAGGTTCTTTTTCTTCAGTCAAATCAATACACTTTGCATAACAACCGCCTTCGAAGTTGAACACTGAATCATTGGCCCAACCGTGTTCATCATCTCCGATTAACTTTCTATTTGGATCAGCAGACAAAGTGGTTTTACCTGTGCCTGACAATCCAAAGAAAATGGCTGTATCTCCTTTTTCACCAATATTGGCTGAGCAGTGCATTGATAAAACGCCTCTTTCTTGAGGTAAAATGTAATTCAATACTGTGAATATGCCTTTTTTCAATTCACCTGTATAACCAGATCCACCAATCAAAATGATTTTCTTGCTAAAATTAATGATAGAGAAATTATGTTGTCTTGTGCCGTCAATCTCTGCATTGGCTTTAAATGAAGGTGCCGCTAAAATCAACCATTCTGTAGGGTTTTGATCACCGGCATTTGGTCTTAAAAACAAATTGTTGGCGAATAAATTCTGATAAGCAGTTTCTGTTACAACCTTAATGTTCAATTTGAAATCATCGTGGGCACATGCATATGCATCTCTAACAAACAATTCTTTACCTTTATAGTGGTCTAAAACTTTGGTTAACAGAGCATCAAATTTATCAGGCGAGAATTTAAAGTTAACTGGTCCCCACCATACAGTGTCTTCGGTCTTGCTATCGCAAACTGTAAATTTATCTTTTGGAGAGCGTCCTGTAAATTCACCCGTGTCTGCAGCTAAAGCGCCTCTATCGGTTAAAACACCTTCTTTTCTTTCAAGGGCCTTTTCAATCAATTGATCTGGCGTTAGGTTTTCAAAAACATGAGCTGCTGAGGCTACAACACTTGATATGATTTCTTGATTTGTCATGGTATATGATAATTTGGGACTGCAAATTTACTAAAAAAACGATTGATTTCCCAATATGACTAAGTTGTTGATATATATCAGCATTTGACCGTATTTTAAGGTTTTTTTTTGTTTGTTTTGTTATTGGAATGTCGACTAAAAAGATTTTATGGTTTGTCAGTATCATCTGCTTAAGCTTATTGCTTATTGATATACTCTTCACGCCCACTTTTATCAATGTCTTAAACTATAAAATCAATCAATCTTTCTTAATCTGGGAATACAGACTACCCAAAGCCATCACAGCATGTATCGTTGGCGCCAGCTTGGCGGCATCCGGATTTATTTTACAACAATTATATGCCAATAATCTAGCTGGGCCTTATATTTTAGGCATCAGTTCAGGGGCTTCATTGGCCGTCGCATTAACCATTATTGGCGCTCATATTTTCCCGTTTTTGAACCACGGCTTCAGTTTATCTGTTGCTGGTATAATCGGATCAATAACCATTTTAACTTTAGTCTTAATGGTTTCCAAAAAATTCGGCACAGGTGCCACCATATTATTATTCGG
>JBEIKN010000070.1:0-8672 GCA_040379725.1 Flavobacteriales bacterium | reverse complement strand
TGTGTTAAAACTGGGAAAGTATGTCGTTGCCAAATTTATTTAAAACCCTAACTGAAAAGTTAGGGTTTTTTTTTGCTCAAAAAGTTCATCTGAACCAGTATTTTCATTTTTTCAATCCATATAATTTAATCATTTTTGCATATGCAATCTTCTATTCAAGAACTCATACAAGCCAATCGCTCAAGAGCTTTCTTTTTTAAGTACAATGAAAACCCTAAAGCTTATGCCGAAGATTTGGCCGCTCAAGGTTTATTAGCTTTCCAACAAAAATTAAATACCAATTATGCCTTTCCTGCTGAGTCAAATGCTACAGCATGGGTAGGTGAAGAAGTATCTCCATATTTGCAAACAGGTTTGGGTATTCATTACCCAAGTTTAACAGTTGACACACTCATTGACCAAGCCACTAGGGCTCAAGCATCTTGGCAATCATTGAGCATAGATCAACGTTTTGCCATATTACAAACCTCTTTAGAAACAGTAAGTCATAGATTCTTTGAATTGGCATATGCTACTATGCATACAACTGGTCAAAGTTTTATGATGAGTTTTCAAGCATCCGGACCTCATGCTTGCGATAGAGCACTAGAGGTTATGGCTACAGCTTATGAGCAATTAACCTACTATCCATCGCAATTGAATTGGGTTAAACCAATGGGCAAATTCGATTTGAGTTTACAAAAGACTTTTTTGCCTATTCCAAAAGGTATTGGTTTGGTGATTGGTTGTTCAACATTTCCAACCTGGAATACCGTCCCTGGTTTGTATGCCAATTTAATGACAGGGAATGTGTGTATCGTTAAACCTCACCCTAAAGCGATTTACCCAATTGCCATATTTATTGAAGCGCTTCAAGCCGCAATGATACAAGCTGGGGTCAACCCTCATAGCATTCAATTGGCTGCAGATACGCTTGAAGCCCCATTAACTAAATCTCTAGCAGAGCATGATGCCGTTCAGTTGATTGATTACACAGGCGGCAATGCATTTGGTGATTATGTAGAGTCTTTGAATAAAACCTGTTTTACAGAAAAGGCTGGTATCAACTCAATTATTTTGGATTCCTGTAAAAATATGGATGCGGTTGCACAGAATATTGCCTTTGCAGTATCGTTGTATTCAGGTCAAATGTGTACAGCTCCTCAAAATATCTATATTTCAAAGCAAGGTGTACAAACAGAAGAAGGGTTATTATCTGCCGCTGATGTTCAGCAAAAGATTGTCAATGCTATAAAAGCACTTATGGATAATCCTAAAGCGGCTGCTCCGACCTTAGGCGCCATTCAAAACGATGCTACTATTAGCAGAATACAACATGAACTTGAAGCGCATTCAACTAAAGTTATGCATTATGAAGCCAATGTTGTCAATTCTGAATTTGATTCAGCTAGAATTCAAACACCAAGTGTCATTGCTTGCGACGTAACAGATTCATCAATTTACATGAAAGAATGCTTTGGACCAATGATCTATTTGATTCAAACCGATGGCTTTGACCAATCTTTGAATGTTGTTCAATCATCAGCCAAATCGCATGGCGCAATTACTTGCTCGGCTTATTGTACCGATGCCGCTAAAATGGCTACTATTCAACAAGCTATGAATGCAGTATTTACGCCAGTGTCTTTTAATTTTACTGGAGCTGCTTTTGTGAATCAACACGCAGCCTTTAGTGATTTGCACGTGTCAGGAGGTAATCCTGCAGGCAACGCTACGTTTACAAATTCAGAATTTATAAACAAACGCTACATTTGGATAGGCAATAGATATATGTTGTAACAAATATTATTTTTGTATATTTGCACCATGAAAAAATCAATCTTTATTTTATCAATTGCAGCATTCTTTGCTGCTTGTAACAATCAAGGAGCAACTACAGCTTCTGATCAAGCTGCGGTTAGCACTGACTCTACCGGCATCAATTATGTAATCGATACAGTTGGCTCAGTAATGGGTTGGGATTCCAAAAAAATCGTTGGCGGTCATAACGGTGCCATCCGTTTAAGCAGCGGTTCATTAAATGTAAAAGATGGTAACATCGTATCAGGTGGTTTTGTGGTGAACATGCACACCATCACTAATGCAGATTTGCCAAACGACAAAGACAGTTTAAACTACCATTTGGTTGGACACTTAAGTTCACCTGATTTCTTTGATGTTGCAAAATACCCTACAGCTAAATTTGACATCACTGCTGTAACAGCATTGAGCAATGATGCAGCAGGTAACACACATAGCATCAGCGGAAACTTAACCGTTAAAGATTCAGTTAAAAACATCACTTTCCCAGCTAAAGTTAGCATCAATGGTGATGATTTGAGCGCTTCTGCAAGTGTTGTTATTAACCGTTTGGATTTCGGTATCAAATACAACTCTGTATCTGCTTCGCCAGCTGCATTGTTAAAGAAACTTGGCGATAATGCCATCAAAGACGAATTGACAATCACTATTGATTTGAAAGCTAAAAAAGGTTAATCATTAACCTTCATTTTTAAGTTTGTTTTTAAGATCGAAGAGCCCCGCATTTACTGCGGGGTTTTTTGTTGCTATCACTTATAGGTCTGCAAAATATTTAGTATCATTGCATTGCTAATGTATAAGATGAAATTCCTGACAATTTTGTGGTTGATGATAGGCGTTGTCATGTGTACATTGTTGTTCAGATCCATTTATCATTCTATGAAATCAGAGCAAATGACCGATTATGATAAAGCCTTAATCATTGGTCGCCTTGATACCTTAAAAGCCATGCAGCAAGCCTATAATGCCGTTAATGGCAGTTATGCATCGGATTTTAAAACTTTATCAAGCTTTGCTGTTCAAGCGCACTTACTTTCATTGAGCCCTCAAGACAGTTCAAGCCGAGTCACTGATGATAGTTTGGGGCTATTTGGTTTTGAATATACTGCCGCCATGATGCAGCACTTTGCCTATGCAGACAGGGCTAAGCGCTTTCCTTTCGTATTTGAAGTAAGCAATATTATAAACGGTGGAGACACGTTATCTGTATACGAAATTTCAACCCCAAGTGAAATGGGCGATGAGAGGGTCTTAAAAATTGGCAATAAACAAAGCAAGAACATAGATGGCAACTGGAGATAAAAAACACATTGTAGCTGAGCAACTGCTCAGGCCTGATGAGAGCATTAATTTATGCAATCTATACCGATGCGATTGGCAAGCTTTTGAAGTCTTGTCGGTATACTCTACTTTGAGTAAACAATTATTGGCTTATAAAGTCATGCACAAAGGTCATGCAGACAATGATGAATGGCTTGGTATGCCCTTTAATCAATATGTAGTTGTCAATCAATTGCCAAATGTTCAAATATTACCAAATCAGTTTACAGAGCGACCAAAATCAGAGCATTTACCCTTTGTCATTGAAACCCACTTGCCCAAAGGACATCAACACATATTAGAGGGGATTTGTCAAGCGCAAGTGCTAAAGGGCATGGGTCAAAATATATTTCTGTTGTATGACGCCAATCAATTGCAGCTGATTGTTTTCAATCAAAAGCAGTTGATGTTCTGCAATGTTCTGACGGCTCATAACGAGCAGGAATTATTGTATTTTCTTGTAGCAGCTTTGCAATCTGTTCAGATGCAACAAGATCAAGTGGACGTTTGGGTTAACTATGATTTGTCGCAAAATGCCGCTTTAATGAGTAGTATTAAGCCATACTTCAAATCTGTACAATGTATGCAAATTGCTGACGAATTGGATGCTGATATGCCTGATTTGAAGGCTTGGTTGTTGCCCAATGAATTGATTGCTCAATGCGCATAATTCAAGGGCTATATAAAGGGTTTCAGTTTCCAGTCTATCATGGAGACAACACAAGGCCCACTTCAGACCTCGTTAAGGAAAGCTTGTTTAACAGCTTAATGCCTCATATGGAATTTGAGGGAATTCGGGTGTTAGATTTGTTTGCAGGTACAGGAAACATAGGTTTGGAATGTTTGTCAAGAGGGGCACAATCTCTTGTTAGTATTGACAAGTCAGTTAAAAACATTCACTACATGCAAGGTGTGAAATCAAAATTGCAGCCTCCTGATTGGCAAATCATTAAACAAGATGCCATCAAATATGTCGAACACAATCAAGACGCTTTTCAATTGATATTTGCTGACCCACCATATGATTACCCTGATATTCACACTTTGGTTCAGAAAGTGATTCAATCTGAGTGGTTTTTAAATCAACCCAGTATATTTGTTTTGGAACATGTAGACCGCTTGGTATTCCAACACAATTTGGTATTTTTGAAAAAGCAATACGGCAATACCGCCTTTACTTGTTATTCATCTCAATAAACATGATTAAAACCGCTGTTTTTCCAGGCTCATTTGACCCCATAACCAATGGTCATTTTGATATCATTCAAAAGGCCAGCAAGTTGTTTGACCGCATCGTTATAGCGGTAGGGCATAACACAGATAAACAATCAATGTTTAGTATAGAACAACGCATGCAATGGATCAAATCCGCTTGCGCGGACATCCAACAGGTTGAAGTGAAATCATACAGTGGTTTAACCATTGATTTTTGCCAATCTGAAGGCGCTCAATTTTTAATCAGAGGCTTGCGCTCTGGTTTGGATTTTGAATATGAGCAAAGCATTGCCTTCGCTAATAAAGAAATGAATGGCGCCATTGAAACGGTGTTTTTATTGAGCAGCCCTTCTTACAACAATATCAGCTCAACGATAGTAAGGGATATCATTAAACACAAAGGCCAATTTGAAGCATTTGTGCCCCAATCGGTTCGATTTTAAGCTTGCTCGTAGCCTTGTATGACGGCATCAATGACCTTGGCCAATGCTGTTTGACCATTGGCTTGATAACTATTGTATAGATTCATTAATACCCTTAGAATGATTGCTTGGTTGCTACATGGATTTAAGTAGCTTGCTTGTAATTCCATGCCCATATCTTTGACGATGGCAATTAATTGCTCTTGATTAAATACGCCGCCACCGTTATAGGCATTGATGTAGAATTTGACTTCGCCTTCAGCAATATGAGAAATGCTTTGCTTGTCGTTAAATTGTTCAAGGTTTTCCGTTTCTTGATCCTCTACATAAGCCATTATAAAGTGTCTTGGTAGATTAATGCCATAAATGGGAATGTTTAACCGTTGTGCCACTAAAATATAGATGATGGACAAGGCAATGGGATTGCCTTTTTTAGAACTCAGGACTTTGTTGATGTAACTATTGTCTGGATTTAAAAAATCTGCTTCGTTGCCTTTAAATCCGTGTAATTGAAAAAGGATATAATTGAGGATTTTGACTTTTTCGAAAGAGGTCACATCATAATGAAACTCTAGCCAGGCGTCCAGTCTTAAGGCGTCAATCTGCTCGCGTAATACTTCAGGGCTAACGTCAGGGTACTTAAACTGCGCTATGTAAGCAAGCGGTAAAATGAGGTCAGAACAATCTTTGGTTTTCCAATCGATAATTTGTCGGCCAAAATGTTGAATCCTTATGCTGTCAATGCAATATTCCAATCGCAATTTGGCCAATTCGGAATCAATGTGCGTATAGAGGTAAGATTCTAAAACAGGGGTTTGCTCAATAGGACATTGGCTAAGGGCATCGATTGCACTTTGACCTACGGTGTCGTCAGGGTCTTCGAGCAAACTCAGCAAAGCTTTAATTTTGCTGTCTTCCAACATGTTATTTCTTAGACTTGCTTTTTGCTTTTGCTTTAGGGGATGCTTTTGCTTTGGCTTTTGCCTTGGCTTTAGGTTCAGCCGTAGCACCAACTTTTCCTTTTGATTGGGCTTTGATCATCTCCATTACTGATTCAAAAGTCAATTGATCTAAAACGGCATCTTTAGGCAATTTGTAGTTGTTGCGTTTGTAGCCAATGTATGGTCCCCATCTGCCTTTTAAGATTTCTAAATCAGCATCTTCTTTAAAGGTTTTAAGGACTTTTTCTGCTTCGGTTTTAATCTTGTTGTCAATTAATTCGATGGCTTCCTCGATAGTGATTTCGAAGATGTCTTTGTCTTTAGGTATTGACGCGAATAGATTGCCGAATTTTATATAAGGGCCAAATTTACCAATGGCTGCAGTAACCGGCGTTTGTTGGTATGCACCTATGGTTCTTGGTAATTTGAACAACTCAAGGGCTTGTTCTAAAGTGAGTGTTTCAAGCGATTGCCCAGACCTTAAACTTGCAAATTTTTTATCCTCGTCTTCTTGATCCCCAATCTGAACCAATGGGCCATATCGGCCAATTCTGCCGATGATTGGTTTGCCACTTACAGGGTCATTACCGATGACTCTTTCGCCTTTTACACGTTCAGCATTTTCGAGGGTTTTATCGACGTCTTTGTGAAAGGGTTTGTAAAAACGATCAATCATTTTGGTCCATGCCTCCATGCCTTGAGCGATTTCATCAAACTCTTTTTCAACTGATGCTGTGAAGCTATAGTCCATGATAGACTCAAAATGTTCGTTTAAGAAGTCTGTCACTAAAATACCAATATCAGTAGGGAATAGTTTGTTTTTTTCAACCCCTGTGTTTTCTGTAACGGTTTTAACCGTGATGTCTTGACCTTTTAAGACGGCCGTTTGATAGGCTCTTGGCGTGCCATCTCGATTCTCTTTAACCACGTAGCCGCGTTTTTGAATGGTTAAAATGGTCGGTGCATAGGTCGAAGGTCTTCCAATGCCTAAATCTTCCAGTTTTTTCACCAAACTTGCTTCGGTATAACGCGGAGCCGGACGACTGAATTTTTGTTCTGAAAGCATTTGAGTCAAATCCAAAGCTTCGCCAATGTTTAAAGGCGGAAGAATGTCTTTGTTATCATCATCGTCTTCGTCGTCTTGGCTTTCCATATACACCTTCAGGAAACCGTCAAATTGAATGACTTCACCTTCTGCTTTTAAGCTCTGCTTAGTTTGACTGACTTCAATATCAACCAAAGTACGCTCAAGTTCTGCATTGGCCATTTGACTGGCTATAGCCCTTTTCCAAATCAATTCGTAAAGTTTAATTTCTTGAGGATCTTCGCCGGCTTTATGGTGTTCAAAATAGGTGGGGCGAATGGCTTCGTGCGCTTCCTGAGCACTGGCGTTTTTGGTGGTATAATTTCTAGGAGCAGAATAGTCTGCACCAAAGGCTGATTTGATTTCTTTTTCGGCTGCTTTAATAGCGGTTTGAGACAAATTCACAGAGTCTGTTCTCATGTATGTTATATGACCTGCCTCGTAAAGTTTTTGCGCCAACAACATGGTTTTAGCAACAGGGTAACCAAGCTTTCTTGAAGCTTCTTGTTGTAAGGTACTGGTAGTAAATGGAGCGGCTGCTTTTCTTTGAGCAGGTTTAACTTCAATGTGTTTAACGGTAAAGTCACTGTCTTTTGCCGCTTTTAAAAAGTCAAGAGCCTGGGCTTCTGATTTGAAACGCTGTGGCAATTCTGCTTTAATGACTTTTTTGTGGCCTTTTTTTGTGAATTCAGCCGTTATTCTGAAATCAGTTTCGGAGTTGAATTGGTTCACTTCGCGTTCTCTCTCAACAATTAAACGAACGGCTACAGATTGTACCCGACCAGCGGATAATGAAGGCTTTACTTTTCTCCATAAGATTGGAGACAACTCAAACCCCACCAAACGGTCTAAAATACGACGCGCTTGTTGCGCATCAACCAAAGCTTTGTCTATAGTTCGCGGATGCTTAATAGCGTTTTCAATAGCAGGCTTAGTGATTTCATGAAATACAATACGCTTGGTATTTTCTTCTTTGAGCCCAAGGACTTCAAACAAGTGCCAAGATATGGCTTCTCCCTCGCGGTCCTCATCGGAAGCTAACCAAACCATTTCACTTTCTTTGGCCAATTTTTTGAGTTCATTCACCACTTTTACTTTGTCAGGAGAGACAATATAATTGGGCTTAAACCCATTTTTTACATCAATGGCGCTATCGCCTTTGTCTAAATCTCGAATATGGCCAAAGCTAGAACGAACGGTATAATCTTTACCGAGAAATTTTTCTATGGTCTTAGCTTTAGCAGGAGACTCAACAATTACTAAGTTTTTAGTCATCTGTGAGTATTAAAATCAGTTTGCAAATATGACCTTTTTATTGATAACTTCGTCATTAGACCTAATTTTTAATAGGTAAATGCCACTGTTTAATGTTTGAGGTTTGTTGTATTGAACCTGCACATCGCCTGATTGTTGTGATGCCGGCAACACAATATCAACGACTTGGCCTTGTAGGTTTTCAAGCCAGATTTCTGTTTCTCCAGCAAGGTGCTCATAAGCAATGTTCAATTTGCCTTCGCTTGGGTTTGGGAAAATATTCAGTGCTTTAATGCTTTCGACTGAACTGATATCTGTATTGTATTGACCAATATTGATTTCATCAATATAAATCGGATTGCCTGCACCACTAACCAATTCAATCATAAAGGCGATGTTGCTGTCTTGTTCAAAGCTGTTTAAACCAAAGGTCAGTTGTTTCCATTGATTGCTAGCGCTGGGTTTGAAAGTAGGCGCAAAGGTGCTGTTATAAGCCAATGCAGTTGCTCCGCGGTAAATGAATTGGGTCCAATTGTAGTTACATCCTCTTGAATAATACAATCTAAATTCTTCAGTTGAGCTAGCACTTTGTCTGATATAAGCCAACATCAATGATAGTTTAGGGCTTTTGCCTGC
>JBEIKN010000069.1:0-8740 GCA_040379725.1 Flavobacteriales bacterium | reverse complement strand
TTGATCTTTACAAGTATGATATCAATTTTAATTTAAAATTAAAACACACGAGTATCATCATAAACAACAAATACCCAAAACTTGAGACAATATCAACTGACAACATGTATGTGTCTATGGATTCTAGTAATCAGAATTTCAACACATTAAAGAACAATGATCTTTTAGTCACTTCTTGCAATGCTTGTTCCTATGAATTAAAATACTACATACTATCGAAAGGAGATAAAAAAATTTTAGTAGATAGACACTTAAACCAAATAGTTAGTGGTGAGTTTAATTCCGTAGATTATTATCATTCAATATTCAGCAAACCTTATGCCCCTAATATTATTTTCTTAAAAAACGATACAAGTTCCATTGCTTATGACCAAAAAAACCAATTCGAAATTGGCACTTTTAAATTCATCAACCCCCAACCTGAAATCATTTCTGACAGCAAATTAAAATTTATTTGTGGTGATGGAGAATCAACCTTTGGCATCGTTTTCAATGGCAATGAATGGCTAAAGGAATACTTAGACAACAATAACATTGATTTTCTGCCATATACTGAAAATGGCAAATGGGGCTTGAAAACATTCGACAATAAAGTGCTTTTAAAGCCAATTGCAAAAGCCATACAAAAATATAAAAACCACTACTACATCAATTTTAATGGTAATTATAGAATTTACAACAAGCAATTAATACCTATTTCAGATCAGTTTACAGAATATGCCGAACTTCGAACAGAAAATGGCTATGCTAAACAATATAGTGGTGCTATATTATTGACTAATATTGGAACTAAAATCGATACGATAATTTCTAATGGCACATTGTCCATTCAATATTCAACCTTTAACAAAAAAGGGTATTTTCAAAATGGCAAACAATATCTAAAATGTCAGTACGATGAAATTTTAAAATTGCCCAATGGCAATTTCCTCATCAATGACGATTATAAAGATAAAAACACAAATGAATTCGGGTTTATCTCATATGTGTTGGATTCTAATGAAAATCAAATTACACCAAAAACAAGGGGGAGATTGTATCCAGGAGCAGGGAATGCATTTTCGTTAACGCTTCAAAATGGCAAAACACTGCCCTTTAATTCTATAACCACTTTTAAAACCCATTGTAATACAAACAGGCTTGAAAATCAAATTCAAAACAATGTAGATGTTCAAAAAACAGCACAACAAAACACTGTGGCAAATACTCCTGCAAAAGAAGCCCAAGAAGTATTAAAAAAACTGCAGTTTAAATACATTTCAAATCCAAGCGGTAAATGTAAATATTGTCCTAAAAGTATCCCATGCAAAAAGAAAACGGCGTCCGAAATCAATTTTGATAAACAAATAATGCAGGCAATGTACCCAGTTGTTATAGAAATGAATAAGTGTTTTCCTGTTATGATGATGTTTTCTTCAAATGATGAAGAAGTCAAAAAAATAAATGCAGAACAATTAAAAGGCATCTTCAGAATAAACCTCTACGAATGCCCAACTTTCTGTTCAATTAAATGTCAGGATGATTGTGAAAAAAGTCAAAATTGCCGATGATTTATAACACCAACCATGCAACACTTTCCAAGAATCAATAGCCTAGAAAACTACCACGCAGTGTATAATGAGAGCATTCAGAATCCCGAAGGTTTTTGGGATAAGATTGCTAAGACATTTACATGGCAAAAGCCTTATAGCAAGGTTTTAAATTGGGATTTTGAAGCGCCTAGCATCGAATGGTTTGTTGATGGAGTGCTCAATATCACCGAAAATTGTTTAGACAGACACTTGCCCCTTAAGGCGCATGAAATTGCCATGGTATTTGAACCCAATGAACCTAATGGATCAGTAAAAACTTATACCTATGCTGAATTGCACCAAGCCGTTCAGAACATGGCCCAAGTGTTCATCAATCAAGGCATTCAAAAAGGCGATCGCGTGTGTTTGTATATGGGCATGGTCCCAGAATTGGCGATTTCTGTGCTAGCATGCGCCCGCATAGGCGCGATACACAGTGTCATCTTTGGCGGGTTCAGTGCGCAATCCATTAGCGATCGTTTAATCGATGCTCAAGCAAGTTTTATCATCACACAAGATGGTGCCTTTAGAGGCAATAAAATCATTCCTTTAAAACCGGTTATTGACCATGCCCTTGAATCTTGTCCATTCATTAAACAAGTGATGGTACTTGAACATGCTCAAAACCCCATCAGTATGATCAAAGGGAGAGATATATGGTTAGATCAAGCGCTCAAAGACGTTGGCAATGCAATGGTTGCACCTACCCCAATGCATGCAGAGGACCCCTTGTTTATTTTATATACATCAGGTAGCACTGGTAAACCCAAAGGGGTTGTTCATACCTGTGGCGGCTACATGGTTTGGGCACAATACACCTTTGAGCAGGTATTTCAATACCAAGCAGGTGATTTGCATTTTTGCACCGCCGATATTGGATGGATCACAGGACATAGTTACATTGTATACGGTCCTTTATTAGCAGGCGCTAAAACCCTTTTATTCGAGGGAATACCTACCTACCCAGGACCAGATCGTCTCTGGCAAATCATTGATAAACATCAGGTCAATATTTTATATACTGCTCCAACAGCCATCAGAAGTTTAATGGGCTTTGGAACAGACCACTTTAAACCCTATTCATTAAACAGCCTAAAAACTTTAGGAACCGTGGGCGAACCGATTAACGAAGAAGCATGGCACTGGTACAAAGAGCAGGTTGGCAAAATGCAATGTCCAATAGTTGATACCTGGTGGCAAACAGAAACAGGGGGCATTATGATTTCTAATCTAGCAGGGGTAACACCAGAAAAAGCTGCCTGGGCAACGCTCCCACTTCCGGGGATTCAACCAGTATTGCTCAACGAAAACGGACAAGAGCAAACAGCAGTCAATCCTGAAACGGGCTATATACATGGTAATTTATGCATCAAATTTCCTTGGCCTGGCATGATACGCACTACCTATGGCGACCATGAACGTTGCAAAAGCAATTATTTCAGCACCTACCCAGGCTTATATTTCACTGGCGATGGTGCCTATAAAAACGCTGATGGCGCGTATCGCATTACAGGTAGAGTAGACGATGTCCTCAATGTGAGCGGCCATAGAATAGGCACCGCTGAAATTGAAAATGCGATCAACAGTCATGTGGGTGTTGTTGAAAGTGCAGTGGTGGGTTATCCGCATGACATCAAAGGGCAAGGTATCTATGCGTTTGTGATTTGTGAAGACCATTTACACAGTCAGTACAATATTGTTAATGACATCAATCAAACCATTGCAGCCAGTATTGGGCCTATTGCAAAAGCAGATAAAATACAATTGGTAAAAGGACTCCCTAAAACAAGAAGTGGCAAGATCATGCGTCGAATCTTAAGGAAGATTGCAGAGGGTGAAACCCAACATTTAGGCGATACATCTACCCTACTAGACCCGCTTGTGGTTGAAGAGATTTTAAAGCACAAACTTTAAGCGGCTTTAACCATTGTTTCTGGATGCCAATAACGTGCATTCAAAAAAGCAATGATCAACATGGGCAAAACACAATCCAATAGTGACACTAGTATATCTGCCTTTGGATACCAGATGTGATTGGTATATGGAATGACGATAAAGTTCATGATGGCTATAGCCATGCACAAGCCCATTGATTTTTTCAAATTTACAGGACCAAAACTGCTTAATATCATCAATAATATCAATCCAAAAATCCAATCCGTAATGAATCCTCTTAACAGGCTTATTCCCATAACATTTTGGCGTGATTCATAATAGCGCAAAAATAGCCATGGTTTGCCCATTAATGGTTCCCAATCAGACATACTTGGATTGGGTTTATTGGGATCAATTTGAGGCAATAAATACTCCCCTTGTTGGATGTCCATGGATTTTAAAAACGTCATAATCGTATCTTGCTTGGCTAAGTATTGTTGAGACGAGCCATGCAAATTGGCAGCAGCATGCGAAATGAATTGCCAAAAGAACACTATCACAGCAATGGCCAAGGAACGAAGTAGTAATTTTTTAATCATAAGCATTTACAAAGATTGAATTATTTCAACAGTTTATACGTAACAGAATATCCAAGGTCCGGATCTGTAAGAGACAAAAAATACACGCCTGGCAACAACTGTTCAAATGGCAATGATAGCCTATTTGAATGACTGTAAAACGAACTGATCAGAGCACCAGAGAGATCCGTAAGATGAATTCTAAAACCTGTTCCAATTGCATATTCAACAATTAAATCATTCATAACTGGATTAGGATAGACATGAAACAAATTGTTTGACGTATAACGTTCTGTTTTTGAATTTAAAGCATACTCATTCGCACCTATATCAACGGATTGATTACTAAGCAATGTATTTCCCCAAAAATCCCTTGTGCCAAAATCAATATTAAAGGTTGATTTTAGATTCAACCCTTGATTGATAGCAGGTGAGTTACTTAATAGCTTATACGCCTGTAAACTATCGTTGATTGCCGGATAATTAATTGGAGAAGATTGATTGACAAGAGAAATGTTGGGATCAGATTCAATTCCCTTGTTAACACTTAATAATTTTTCACAATCATTACCACAAGCCCTAAAGGCAGTTAAACCATTGCTTTCAACACCATATTTATACCTAAAAACACCTGTTTTAGACCAATACAGATTATTGATAAACTTTGGAGATTGCCCAACGAAAGTCGTTGGCACATTAAGCAAATACAAGGCTCCTGAAAGATTATTTCCATTGACATAGAAAATATTGTTATAACACTCAACACCTGACATATTGCTGCCATAATCACTCATTTGGAATGCCCCAAAACTAGCATAGGTATTTTTACTTGCAGTTGAAGTATATACTGTATTATTATAAAATTTCAAACCATTCCAAACGGTATTCGGTGCAGTAAACAAGGTAATTGAGCTGTTATTGGTTCTAGCATCATTTGCGCTAATGTTATACCTTACAACATTGTTACCCCATGGTCTAGCCCCTGTAAAATTACCCAATAAAATCCCTGCACCATCATTGTCATGAGCATAACAATATTGTAAAATAGAATTGGTAACACCGCCATCTAAATCAAACCCAAGGCCATCACAACCTGTAGATGTACCAGACGAATTATGATGTGATTCGCAATATTGAATGTTGACTCTATTGGCAGCGTATATCCATATACCTCCTGGACCTCCACAAGCTGAATTAGCTGCGCCTGTGTGGTGCGCCAAACATCTTTCAATCAAAGATGAGTCAATTTGAGATAAAACTATGCCACTACCCTTATGACTTGTAGAAGCATAACCAGTGATATTGTATACTTCAGTATTTTTAATCTGAATGTTCTTATGATGATAAAATTGAGTCGTTTGATCATCATAAGCAAACGTTACTATACCATTTTCTCTACAATCATGAACAAGGCATGAATCAATTAAAACATCTTTAAAACCTGATTTTACATTAGCTGACCAGTTTGAATAGAAACGAATACCGCAGTATCCAAAGCCACTTACTTCAATGTGTTTAAGTTTGATGTTGCTCAAATAACCAGAAGCTAATGAGCTGTAAAATTGGACACCATCAATGTCTTTTTGGGTTCCATTTCCAGGGCCTAAAAATTTAAGATTACTGATATGGAAACCTTGTGTATTGGTGGCTTTAAATCCACATTTTGTTGT
Organism: Flavobacteriales bacterium; assembly: GCA_040379725.1. Taxonomy (GTDB): domain Bacteria; phylum Bacteroidota; class Bacteroidia; order NS11-12g; family UBA955; genus JABMMZ01. Next base: position 3,046 of record JBEIKN010000069.1, on the reverse strand, counting down.
TAGGTTTGTTTTTATGGTGGCTTGTCCAGACCCATAAGTACTGAGAATAATAGGCTTTGTAGCTGAATTTCCATCATTGTTATCAAATTCAATGTTGCCCGTAAAAGTCTTTCCTCCTTCAAAAACAATGGTATCTCCACCATTGAAATTCTTGGTATTGATTTTATCCAAGCTTGTCCATGCATTCGCTATACTCAATCCATCTGTATTGTTTCCCGTTGTATTTACATAATATTTTTTAGCCGTTTTATTGATTGCGCTGCCATCGTTAAATAATTCAGCCAATCCTTGTGCATACCATCTGGCTAGATAATCGTTAGGATGCAGTGAATTGGAATGACAATGTGTAGCGCCTTTCCTTTTATAAATCGTATCGCTTAATGTGGTCATGTCAAAAACTGCAATGCCTGTGGTTTCAATGCTTTTCAACTGTGTTAAAAATCCATACATCAACACATCACCATTAGAAGGAGAGCCTTGTGAATTTATGTCTGGCAGCATATTGCCAATTAAAATAAATTCCGTATTTGGGTTAGCTGTTTTTATTTTATTGATACAAGATTGCATACTTGCTTTAAATGCAGCATTAGTAGTTGTTCCCCAAATATCATTCATTCCCATGTCTAAAATAACTAAATCAGGAACATTTGGCACAACCATACTCTCGCAATATTGATCTATCCATGCTACCATTTTACCACCACAAGAACCGTTAAACATTGTAACATCCGAACCAAATTTTGCTTCCAAAGCATTTTCCAATAAATCTACATAACTATGCATATAAGGTGCAGTTGGAGTAAAATTTTTATCATCACCTGCAAAGCCACTTACATTAAGACCAGCCGTAATACTCATACCATAAGCCTGAATTTTAACTGGTTGACCTGCTTTTAATTTAGCCATAGTTTTGGGTAATTTATCGCCTTTGTATCCTAACAATGATGAGCCATTCCAATTGGTTCTATCTGGAATATAAGTGACACAAGTCCAAGAAGTGGCTTTGGTGTTCATCAACCCATTGGGCTGTCCATTTCCCTTTTTCCCAGCTACAATTGAAACCGAAGTAGACACTTTAGCTGTTAACTGTTTAATTACATTCCCCGCAATAGAAAAATCAGTATTTTGAATAAATGATTGAGAAAAATTATAATTGGTAACCGAAATTATTTTGGAGGGTTTGAACATTAGCTTTGCTGTGGTATTTACTCCATTCAAAAGTACCAACTCATTGTAAATGGTATCTGATTTCCAGAATGGTTGCAGGTATTGCCCCATATTATGGGTTGGCGCGTTGTTGCTATAGTTCGGAAATTCATAATACCCTCCTGAGCTTGGGGTGACGACAACCCATGCAGCCTTGGCAGGAGTAGCAGACCAACCAGCTTCCACTGCATTAACAGACAACAAAACAGTATTATTAATGTCATAAAACACACAGCTACCGCCAGCATAATAGATCACATTTGGATTAGCAGCTACTGCGCCAGCAGGTGGTTGCGCTTTTAAAACATTGAAAAAAAGAATTGAGGCAATTGCAATAAAATATTTCATGTTATTGTTTTTTTTAAAACAAAAATAAAAAAAAAAAGAAATATTCTATTCCCCCTCTAAATTTCCTCAGTCAATGCTTTACAATACGATTTGATGTCATTGCGGGTTTCAATAAATGCCTGTTCAATTTCAGCTTGGGTGCCTATACATTTAGAGGGATCTTTAAAGTTATGATGATACCTTTTAGCCTTGCTAGGAAAAACCGGACAACGCTCTGCTGCGTGGTCACAAACTGATAACACCACATCAAAATCGATGTCTTGATAGTCATCTATTAAATTAGAAGTATGATGCGCTATATCAATACCATCTTGCAACATGCAAGCAACTGCCTTTGCGTTTAATCCATGGGTTTCAACTCCGGCACTGTATACATTAAATCGACCTTGGGCATAATGTCTTAAATACCCTTCTGCCATCTGACTGCGACAACTATTGCCAGTGCACAAGACCAATACATTTATTTGTTTAGTATCCATTTAGATTGAAAATATTTACTCAATTTCACCAACAGAATCAAGGCAGGCACTTCAACTAAAGGGCCGATTACGCCTGCAAATGCCTCAGGACTATTTAAACCAAATACAGCAATACAAACAGCAATGGCCAGTTCAAAATTATTACCAGTCGCCGTAAACGCGATAGAAGTTGACTGTTCATAATTAGCCCCAAATCGCTTAGCTAACACAAAGCCTAAAACAAACATGACAATAAAATACAAGATCAATGGCAATGCTATGCGCAATACATCAAACGGAATATCAACAATCATTTGACCTTTTAAACTGAACATTAATACAATGGTCAAAAGTAAAGCCGTTAAAGTCAAAGGCGACACCTTTGGAATAAAAACCGCTTCCAGCCAAGCCTCTCCTTTGAAATGGATGATCCATCGTCTGCTAAAGTATGCGGCTAAAAAAGGAATCCCTAAATAGATGGCGACAGATTTTGCCACTTCTATCACAGACAGATCCACCTTAAATTGTTGAAGACCAAATAAACTTGGCAATAGAGAGGTAAATAACCAAGCATAAACACTAAACATTAAGATTTGAAACAAACTATTGATGGCAACTAGCCCAGCGGCATAAGACCTATCGCCATCGGCCAAATCAATCCAAACAATTACCATGGCAATGCATCGAGCCAAACCAATGATGATGACTCCAACCATATATTGCGGATAATCATGTAAGCATAAAACTGCGAGGCCAAACATCAACAATGGCCCTAAAATCCAATTCAAAAAAACGGTTAATCCAAACAGTTTAATGGACTTAAACACATCTGTTAAACGATCGAATTTAACCTTTACTAAAGGTGGATACATCATGACAATTAATCCTATGGCTAAGGGCCAATTGGTTGTACCTGTTTGCAACTGATTGATCCAATTAGGAAAATCCGGAAAGCCATAGCCAATTCCAACACCAATCATCATGGCTAAACCTATCCAAACGGTTAAATAACGGTCAACTACATTTAATTGCTT
>JBEIKN010000068.1:0-8870 GCA_040379725.1 Flavobacteriales bacterium | reverse complement strand
CAAAACTCGAAATAAGCAAGTAGGCTAATTTTCTGTTGCTAAACAATGCAAACCCAATCCCCAACAATCCAAGTCCGTAGACCATCTTGTAATCATAGGCCAAAACACCTTGATACACATCGTAAGATTTGTAAAATTGTTCCCCATCAATGGCTGCCATCGCCGCTTTTAGATTAGGCAAAATCAAATTGGCCATATTGCCCGGCAAAAACAACTCTATGATCGGACGCATGAGGTTGTTGCCCATTGGGGTTAGCATCAAAACCACTGCTAACACATTCAGATAAAACAAGACATTGTAGGCATTCAGCTTTAATGGATTCGACTGCTTTGTAATCCATGAGTCAACGGCCACCATGCTGCCATAAAATCCTGCAGTAAACAAAAACAAAAAGCAAATCAACTGACTTAACATAGCGCCAATGAGGGCTATAAGTGTTAAAGCTAAATACTTAGGATGCACACCCAGTCGCTTCCAAATACCCTCCTTATCAATTGGTGTTTCTAAACTCATCCAGAAACATAAAATGACTGGTAAATACATGGTTGCCACCATGCCATATGGCCTATCTACTCTGCTCCAAAAAATTAAGTACAACGAAAAAGTCACCAACACTGCAGACATTAAGCCCACTCTATAATTCACTAAACGCTTGCCCAGGACATACGTAACAGGCACCAATAATGCGCCCAATAAAGCCACCGGAAAACGCATTGAGAATTCATTATTGCCCATAAATGAGGCAAAAATGGTATTCAACCAAGTCAATAAAATACCATTGTTCTCGCCATGCTTAAATTGACCGTTTGCGGCGGCTAAAGCGTGCATGTATTCATCAACCCACAGAGACAAAAAGCCTAATCTATATAGCCTTAACATTAAAGCTAAAACACCCATGAAAATGGCAATTTTGAGCGCATTTTTTTCAATAAAACTTGGCCCTGTTTGCACTTTGCCTTGAGGCATTTTTGGTTTTGAACTTACTGTGGTTTTGGCCATAACACTATTTCACAAAGAATCGTTTAACAATTAATATTAGAGTATTTTTAATGGTTCTTCCGACATTCATTTTACTCATGCCGCCCTTTTGATCATACCTTAAAATCAAAGGTGTTTCACCAAACAACAGTTTGCGTCTTCTTAATTTTAAAAGTATATCGACCAAACATTGGAAACCATCCTGATCAACAAATTTATCGCCGTACTCAGCCATGGCATTTTTTAATACATCCGCTCTGATGGCTCTGTAACCACAAGTATAATCCCTCACCCCTTTGATCGGATAAGTAAGTCTGAAAATAATAGAAGCGGTATAGCTTAACAATTGTCTGTACCATACCAATCCAATTACTCTTGCTCCAGGTTGAAACCTAGAAGCAATCACCACATCATGCCCTTCAATGATCATTCTGATCAATCTCAATATCAAGCCTGGATTGTGGGTAGCATCAGCATCCATGGTAATGATGATATCGTTTTTATTGGCGTATTGGACCGCTCTGTATAATCCATCTCTAATGGTAGCCCCTAAGCCTTGATTCACTTCATGCACCAAGACCTCAATAGGCATTTCTTTAGCCATAGATTCAACAATGGCTTGAGTATTGTCTTTGCTGCCATCGTTAACAACAAACACTTTGTATTGGGTTTTACTGTCTTGTTCAAGTGCAAAACGAATTTGACTCAACAACTCCCCAATATTTTCTTCTTCGTTGTAGGCGGGTAAGACCACCAACACTTCGCGGGTGCGCATTTGCTCCATTATTCGAAATAATTTTTAAGCGATTTAACTTTATCGTAGTTGTCTTTATACCACTTGATGGTTTTCTCAAGACCTTCTTGAATATTCACTTTAGGCTGGTAGTTCAAAACCTTTTGAGACATGGATAAATCGCTGACTCTGTCTTTAACTTTATCCCAATTACGAGCAGGTTTAAAGACAATGTTAGAACTTGATGAAGTTACAGATTTGATGATCTCAGCCATGGCTTTTATCTCTGTTTTCTGACCAGTTCCACCATTAAAGATTTCACCCTCTTTAGATGGACTTAATGCTGCTGTTAACATCAAATCAATTAAATCTTCTACAAAGGTAAAATCACGCGTTTCCTTACCGGTTCCTGTAATGATTAAATCTTCGCCATTAAGCGCTTTTTCAATAAAATTAGGAATCACATTTCTGTATTTACCGGCCATTTCATATGGTCCATAGGTATTGAAAATCCTAATGGAAACAGTAGGCACATGAAACAAATGGGCATAATACTGGGTATATAATTCTGCAGTAAATTTATTGATGCTGTAAGGGGTTTCAGAAGGATAAATATAGGCCTGTTCATTCATTTGCTCTGCAGTGCCATATACACAACTACTGCTAGCATATACAAACTTCTTCAGGCTTTTATGAAATTTTAAAATCTCGAGTAAGCTCACAGTGCCAACTATGTTGGTTTGAATATCACTGAATGGATGATCAACAGAGTTTTGATTGGCAAAATGAGCCGCTAAATGAAACACATAATCAAATTCATGCTGGTTGATGACAAAATTGAGTTTATCCATTTTATCAATGTCCATGCCCACAAATGTGATGCGGGGATCATCAGGCAAAAAAACTGCCATGCCCGATGATTGATTGTCCATTATAACAATATTAGCTACCTGCTGAGCCAATAGTTTTCTGACCAAATTATTGCCAATAAAACCAGCTCCACCAGTTACCAATATGCGCGCATTTTTAAATGCTGAAAAGTCCATAAGAATTAAAGTTCCGAAACTAAACTAAATAAATGGTTTTGACAAGTGCATATTTTTTAATTGGCATGGCTCAAAATTCCTTAATTTTGTTGGGTATGACTCCAAAATCTAAAGTGATTTTACTCGGCGCAATTTTATTGATTGTGGTTGGCTTTAAACAGGCTGATGATTATTTTGAAATCAGTAAAAATCTTGAATTGTTTGGCGCTGTATACAAAACCGTTAATGCTGAATATGTTGACGAAGTGAATCCAGGTGATCTGATGAAAAAAGGCATTGATGCCATGTTGAGCTCACTAGACCCCTACACAAATTACTACAATGAGAGTCAGGCTGAAGAGGCTATTCTGAGGCAAAAAGGTGAGTATGGTGGCATTGGATGCAGAAGTCAAAAAATAGATCAATTTACCTGTATAACAGAGGTTTTCAAAGGCATGCCTGCTGATAAAGCTGGTCTCAGAGTTGGCGATAAAATCATCGAAGTCAACGGCAGAAAATTTATAGGAAACATAGACGAAGAGATTGGCGATCAACTAAAAGGTGCGCCAGGTTCAAAAGTCAACATAGTTGTCGATAGATCAGGAAAAACATTGGCTTTTGATGTGTTACGCGAAGAGATTAAAATTAAAAATGTACCCTATTTCGGCATGATCAATGATCAAACTGCTTACATCAAATTGGATCAATTTATGATTGGCAGTGCCGCTGAAATCAAACAAGCTCTTATACAACTTAAATCCAAAGGCGCTCAAAATTTCGTACTTGATTTAAGAGACAATGGCGGTGGATTATTACACGAAGCAGTTAACATTGTCAACCTTTTTGTGCCAATGGACGAAATGGTAGTCATATCCAAAGGCAGATCAAAAGACGCTTACAAAGAATACAAAACCTTAGATGCTCCAGTTGATACTAAAATGCCGCTGATTGTATTGGTCAATGAAAGATCAGCCTCTGCCAGCGAAATCGTTTGTGGATCTATTCAGGATTTAGACAGAGGATTGGTTGTAGGTCGTAACACCTTTGGTAAAGGTTTGGTGCAAAATGTATTACCCCTAGCCTACCGCAACCAAATGAAAGTTACCATCGCTAAATACTATATTCCATCAGGCAGATGCATTCAATTATTGGATTATGGTCATAAAGATAAAAATGGCAAAGCAACGATTCTGCCCGATAGCCTCAGAAAAGCCTTTAAAACCAAAAATGGTAGAACAGTATACGATGGTGGTGGGGTTAGGCCAGACTTTGTGGTCAAAAATGACAACACACCAAGTATTTTAACCCAACTGTTTAAAGGCCATTTGATATACAAATTCGCCAATGAATACCGCAACAACCATGAGCAAATAAGTACTGCACAAGATTTTAGTATACAAGCAGATGATTACGCCCGATTTAAAGCCTTTGTTAGCGAAAATATGCATGCCCTAAAAGGTACAGCAGACGTTCAGTTAGACCTGTTTCAAAAAGCGCTTAAAGAAGAGGCTTATACAACTGAATCTGCGGCTAACACAAAGCCATTGATACAATCATTAGAGACCATTAAACTGAATGAGTTAGAGGTCCATAAAACTAAAATTATAGCCGCCATCAATTTAGAAATTACCAGGCGCTATTACTATGATGATGCCGATTATTTGACCGCATTTAAACACGATGCAGATCTATTAAAAACGATCGAATTATTTGCGCAACCTAATGTATTTCAAACCCAACTAAAAGGCCAAAAATAATGTTTGATCAAATCAGTCTTGTATTCCTACTGACCATATTAATTCTAGGCTTTACTGGTGGTTTATTGGCAGGTTTACTTGGCGTTGGTGGTGGGATTGTATTCGTGCCATTGTTTCAAGAAATTGCGTCCAAACACCCCATAGTTACAGAACGTGTTGACTATGTTATTGCCAATAGTTTACTGGTTGTATTTATTGTTGGCATTAGTGGTAGCATCAAACACATCAAACTTAAAAACACCCACCTTAAAGCTGCTTTAGTAACAGGATGCTCTGCAGTGGTTTCTTCTTTGATATTGTCATATACCATTAAACAACTTGGCCTCAACAATCCTCAAGTATTTAAATGGTTATTTTCGGGGATTTTAGTATTCACTGGCATTCGCATGTGGAGTGGTAAAAAACCGAATGAAGATTCAGATCAGAACGTGGTCATACCGCCTTTAAAACAATTTATACCTGCAGGACTTTTAGCTGGTTGTATCACCGCGTTAACAGGCTTGGGCGGGGGCATCATCATGATTCCTTACTTTAATAAAATCAATAAACTACCCTTAAAGTTTGCTACAGGATTGTCTTTAACAGTCATCCCGATTTTAGCTTTTCCATTATTGATGTATTATGCTCTACAAACTGTGCAAGTACAGATTTATGCTGGCTTACAAACTGGGTTTATCTTGTGGCCTGTAGCCTTACCAATGGTAATAGCCGCATCGCTAGCTTCTCCATTTGGCATTAAACTGGCTCAAAAAATGAAGAGTAAAACCCTTTTAATGATTTTTACAGGCTTTATTCTTGCCACCATTATTAAGACCTTGTTGACTTAGACTTTTTCTTAGCAGTCTTTTGTGGCGTAATTGCCTCCTTTTTTGAATTGGCAATTGTACTTTTGGGTGTAGCTCTTTCAACAAACATGGCTTTATTGGGTTGTCTACTGTATTGCCATTTTAATCCTGGTAACAGCTTTTCATTTTCTGGTAACTTATCAAGCGGATACATTTTACCTTCTACCTGATTGTAAAACTTAATACCACTCACTCTTGAAGAATCAATTGAAATGCGCATGCTCTGACCCATTACACGATTAATGCCAGTATATTCTGCAGAATCCGTTTCATTGTTCCTGATGTAGTATACGCTAATGGCATTACCCGAGACAAACACAGATTTTAGGGCATTTTTTTCAAAATAATTATCCATGTTCTTGCCGGCAATTTGATTGTATGCATTGGGCTTAACCTCTGAGGCTAAAAATGCATTACCAATCACCTTCAACGCATTCACAGATTGTTTGCGAATGCCTATGCGCATAGTATCGCCAGTTATCTGATTGTTTTGATTCCATAAAATGGGCGAGCCAATCAAACGAATGGATGAATCAGAAAACACATACACCAATGAGTCGCACAAACCTTTGAACTCATTTTGACAAATGGCCGTATGATGAAAGGCCTTAAGCACTTTGTGCAAGCTGTCGTTTTTAAAGGTAAAGGTATCCGCCAACAACCACATACTGTCTTTTTGCTGAGCCTGCATAGCTACAGGTTGCCCATAAATAACACTCAATTGTTGTTTCTGAAAATAATGTCCTCTTTGGCCATACACATTAATGTGCTCTGCACTATCATATAAATGGATATTGCCTATCCCTTCGCCTTCGCCTGTTTTGTTGTTATACAATAAGCTATCGGCCATTAAAACACTTGAATCAGCATACAAGGTAGCACCTCTTGAAAACTGGGCTTTTTGAGACAATGTATTGTACCAACCATACTGACAAACTATCGTGTTTTCTTTGCTGATGATTTTAGTTGGGCCATAAAAAAAAGCTGTTCTTGTACCTGCAAAATATTGCAAGGTATCGCTATACATTGTATACTCAGGATGTTTTAGCTGTACATTGTCTTTAAAGAAAAACTGATTGCCTCGTCTAAAATAAAACCCCTTTTTACTTTTGAGTTGTGTGCCCTCATTTAAAATATCAGCACCATTGCTATAAAATCCTGTTTGAGTCTGGGTATTATAATTTAACGAGGTAGTAGTAAGGGTCATTTTTTGATCTGACAATACTACGTTTTTACCAGTCACAGTAGCCACTTTGCTGTCTTCTTGATAATGTAAAATTTCTCCGCCTGAAAGGGTAAAAGTATCAGGCTGATAAATGTAAATATGTCCGAAACCCTCAATAACGCCTTCATCCATTTTTCGGATGGCACTATCACATTGAATGATGACACCATTGTGTCTAATGACCACATTTTGAACAATGTACAAATGATTGCGGCTTTGATTGAAAGTCATTTTTCCGCCACCCACTATTTCAACTTTGCCTTGTCCAAGGACTTGGAAAGCACTACACATCAACATCGCTATAACAACTAAACGCATCAAATCTTCTGCAATAATCGCAATAAAAATCTATTTCTTACCTTTGTCAAAATTAATGCCATGCTTGAGGCCTTTGAACAATTCATTCAAAACAAAAGCCTTTTTTCAAAAAAAGACAGTCTACTATTAGCCATTAGTGGAGGCAAAGACAGTTTGGCGCTGTTTCATTTATTGTTAAAGGCAGGCTATTCATTTGAGGCTGCCCATTGCAATTTTCAGTTAAGAGGTTCGGAAAGCAACGATGATCAAGCCTTTGTTCAAGACCTTTGCCATCAGCATCAAATCACCTGTCATGTTAAATTATTTGACACCGAAAGCGCGTGCAGAAACCTTGGTAAAGGGATTCAAGAAACAGCCAGAATACTCAGATACGAATGGTTTAATGAATTGTTGCTTGAACACCAATTAGACTATTTGCTTACAGCTCACCATGCCGATGACCATCTTGAAACCATATTGATTCAGCTTATGAGGCAGTCAGGCATTGCTGGTCTGCATGGCATAAAAGCCAAAAAAGAACATTTGGTAAGGCCTTTGTTGTTTGCTACCGTAAATGAAATCAATGCCTATTTAGACGAACATAACATTGCCTTTAGAACCGATTCAAGTAATAGCAAAGACGATTATTTAAGAAACGCTATAAGGCATACCATCACACCTGCCATTGCTTCAGTCGACCCTGAATTTACGCATAAAATGATAGGGTTTTCAGAAAGGGTATTGGCCTATGAAGCATTGTTCAATGACTTATTAAAATCAAAACAAGGTGAATTGATAGATGGTAAAATCCATTTTAGTGATGACCTGTTTAAAGGCATTCAAGAACAGCCGCTTTTATTGTATTATTTATTAGAGCCTTATGGGTTTAAGTTTAAAGCGTTGCCAACGTTTGACCTTGTTGAAAATGTTCCCATTGGCAGTACATTTTTACACCATGATTGGACGCTGACAAAAGACCGTGGTGCCTGGGTTTTGTGTCAAAACAAACAGACCATTCACGAACCAATACACATACATGCATTGCCATTCAATACCGAATTGAATACTCAAACTTGCAAAATGGAAGCTATCGCGGCTAAAACACTACAAACATTTGAATCCAATGCTTTGTACCTTGATGCTGATAACTTGCATTGGCCTTTGAATCTTAGACTCTGGCAAGCTGGCGACAAAATGCACTTGTTGGGCATGACAGGGCACAAACTGATCAGCGATGTGTTAACAGATAAGAAAGTGGCACATACTGCAAGGGCTAATCAATATGTCTTAACGGATTCCTTCGGAACTATTTTAGCCTTGTTAGGTCATTGTAGTAGCGAAGCTTATAGAGTAAAAACCAGCACTGAAAAAATCATACAGATCTGTTTGAAGTAATTAATTATATTTGTTAAACACCACTATGAAATGTTTTAAAATCTTACTCATATTAATGTTAATAAGCGCTAATGCCCTTAAAGCCCAATGCGTATTAACCCCTTTGACCTTACAAGAACGCGTTCAAAATGCCAGTTTAATCATCGAAGCACAAGTGCAAGACCAACAAGCGTTTTGGACCAATCAACAGCAAATGATCATGACAGCGCACACCTTAAAAGTGAGTAAAATCTACAAAGGTGCTGAATGGTTAACAGGCAATAGCATAGAGCTTGTTACTGCTGGAGGTCAGATTGGCGATAAAGCTGTAAAAGTTGAACCAGAATTAGAACTTGAGATAGGCCAAATCGGTATTTTTATGTTGATTCAAAAAGATGGTTATTGGGTAGCAGAAAGCGGACCTCAAGGTTGTATTCAAATTGATAAACACACAGGCATCAGCAGCGATGTATTTAACACTTACCCAGCTTTCAGTATTGCCAAAACCATACAAGCCATTACTCAAATACCAGTTAAAGAGGTGAATGCGGAGCTCACTAAAATTGTACTTAGCAACAAACGTGCAGCACCAACAATTACTAGCATAAGTCCTAGTAGCTTATCGGCCGGTACAT
>JBEIKN010000067.1:0-8903 GCA_040379725.1 Flavobacteriales bacterium | reverse complement strand
TTTACAGTCTGTGATGTATATGTTAAACTATGACATGGTGGGCAGATTGGATTCCATCAAAAAAACCCTTATGGTATATGGGGTTGGCACCAGTCCTAATTGGAAAACAGCCCTTTCTCAAATCAAAACAGATAGCACACAGATTAAAATCAAAACCACAGAAAGTGGAACAGGCAGTTCTGATCATACAAGTTTTTACTATGCCAACATCCCTGTTTTGCACTTTTTTACTGGTCAGCACCATGATTACCACACGCCACTTGACGACGAAAACAAAATCAACTACTCGGGCATGTTGCAAGTGTATCAGGTGAGTTTAGATGTGATGAAACAATTAAACAACAGCAATGACATGCCTTTCACGGCAACCAAATCTGAAGAGAGTGAAAAAATGAGTTTTAAAGTCACCTTGGGCATCATGCCTGATTATGTCTATGATGGCGTTGGGCTCAGAGTTGATGGCGTTAACCTAGGCAAACCAGGCGAAAAAGCTGGCTTGTTGAAAGGCGACATCATCGTTAAAATGGGTGAATATAGTATCAGCAATATTCAAGACTACATGAAAAGCTTAGGCCAATTTAAAAAGGGCCAAACCACTTCAATTGAAGTGAAACGCAACGGCGACACCAAAACCCTAGAAGTGACATTTTAAACATGAAAATTGTCGATCATATAAAAGGCGCTAAATCAACATTATTCTCTTTTGAGATACTGCCCCCACTAAAGGGCGATAGCATTGAAAGTATTTACCATGGCATAGACCCCTTAATGGCTTTTAAGCCTTCGTTTATTGATGTGACCTATCACCGCGAAGACTATCTTGAAAAGAAAAGAGCCGATGGTTCTTTTGTGAAAGTTGCCACCAAAAAACGTCCCGGAACAGTGGCCATTTGCGCGGCAGTCATGCACAAATATCAAATTGACACAGTACCGCATATCATTTGTGGAGGCTTTAGCAAAGAGGATACAGAAAACGCTTTAATCGACTTGAATTTCTTAGGCATAGACAATGTTTTAGCTTTAAGAGGCGACAATGCTAAAAACGAAGCCATTTTTAAACCTGAGGCCCATGGCAACACCAGTGCACTTGATTTGATACAACAAATCAAAAGCATGAATAAAGGACACTACTTGGACGAAGAATTGTCCAATGCTAATATTACCAATTTTTGCATTGGTGGAGCGGCTTATCCAGAAAAACATCACGATGCCCCAAATCTAAAATCTGACATGGCTTTCTTAAAAAAGAAAGTTGAAGCAGGGGCTGAATTCTTGGTCACTCAAATGTTTTTTGACAACCAAAAGTATTTTGATTTTGTAGACAAATGCCGTCAAAACGACATTATGGTGCCTATAATTCCTGGCATCAAACCAATGACAACAAAAGCACAGTTAAATATTTTGCCCAAACTGTTTCACATTGATATTCCGGATGCATTAACGGATGCCATTGAACAAGCCAAAACAACTGAGGCGGTTAAACAAATAGGCATAGAGTGGGCCATTATGCAATGTAAAGCACTTATCAAAGCCAAAGCCCCTGTTCTGCATTTTTATACCATGGGCCGCAGCGAAGCCACCAAAAAAATCTGTGAGAACATTTTTTAATTTTCAATGATGGCCAAAGGACTCGTCGTCAAATCAACCGGTAGTTGGTATAAAATCCGACAGGCTGACTATAGCATCATTGATGCCCGCATTAAGGGCAAAATCAGACTAAAGTCCATCAACACGACCAACCCTGTAGCTGTTGGCGATTGGGTCGATTACGAGTTGGAATCCAGTGGCGATGAAACCTATGCCGTGATTACTCAAATCAACAACAGGCACAATTACATCATTCGAAAAAGCAATAATCTGAGCAAGCAAGCACAAATCATAGCTTCAAATTTAGATCTGGCATTATTGGTGGTTACCCTCAGCTCCCCAAGAACATCCTTGGGCTTTATTGACCGTTTTTTGGTGATGGCTGGCGCTTACCACATTCCAGTAACCTTGGTGTTTAATAAGTGTGACATCTACACCAATGAGGACTTCCAACAATTTGAAGCGTTAAAAGGACTTTATGAGTCGTTGGGATATCCATGTTTGATGTGCTCAACTGTCGATCCAGCTTATGAGCCCAATAGCGTTTTACTTCCAATTCTTGAGCATAAAACCACATTGATCAGTGGTCATTCTGGCGTTGGCAAATCGAGTATATTGAACCAATTATTGCCCTTGGCCAAGCAAAAAACCAATACCATTAGTAGCCAACATCAGAAAGGAAAACACACCACCACTTTTGCTGAAATGTTTTTCATCAACGATGATTCTGCCTTAATAGATACTCCTGGCATTAGAGATTTTGGCATCATAGATTTAGAAAAAACAGAAATTGGTCACTATTTCCCTGAAATCAGACGATACATGCCAACATGTAAGTTCAATGATTGCACCCACCAAAACGAGCCTGAATGCGGTGTTTACAAAGCCTTTCAAGCAGGTGAGATTGCAGGAAGTCGTTATTACAATTACCTGAGCATACTCGACAATCAGGACATTTACGAATGATTAGAAGGCACAATTACAGTGCTTTTTTTGTTTGCCTGCACCCATTCTTGACGACTTACATGCGCTGCAAAACAGCAAACTCAAACAACAGGCTAAAAAAAGTGCTTTACGAAACATTCGTTCAAAAATAAGCAAATAAGCACATGTGCGCATTAAAAAGATTTGTTACACGAAAAGGTTCTGCTTTTTGATGCATGACATTTTTGGCCGCCACAACTGCTCAATACCAGCAAAAGGGCAAGCATGACTGAGAATACTATTTGAGCTTTCATACTTTTACAACGAAAGTAAACGGCTATTTATTGCATTTGCTTTAACTTGTTATTTAGATTTTCGGCTAAGTAAAATAAGTTTAACTTTGCAAGATGGAGCTTATAAAAGATGGACTTGATGTACTCTTACATTTAAATGACTATTTAAAAGATTGGATCAGTTTGTATGGTGTATGGATATATGCCTTATTATTTTTGATCATATTCACAGAAACCGGCTTAGTGGTCATGCCATTGTTACCAGGCGATTCCTTGCTATTTGCAGCTGGTGCTTTAGCCGCTTCAGAGGGCAGCTTGAACATTGCCTATTTAATTCCCTTATTGATATTAGCCGCTTTACTTGGCGATAATACCAATTATTTTATTGGAAAAACTTTTGGCACTTGGATCAAGAACAAAGAGAAAATCTTGTTTTTGAAAAAAGCCCACATTGAAAAAACTGAAAAATACTATGAGCAATATGGTGGCAAAACCGTCATCATTGCTCGTTTTATCCCAATCGTAAGAACGGTTGCACCTTTTGTTGCTGGCGCTGGCTCAATGCCTTACAGCAAATACATTCGCAACTGCATAGTGGGTGCTATCGTTTGGGTAGGTGGCGTGACCACACTGGGTTACCTTTTGGGCACACAGCCATTCATTCAAAAACATTTCGAGATTGTTATTTTCGGCATCATAGGCATTTCTTTGTTGCCGATTCTCATTGAAGTGATGCGCAAAAGAAAAAAACATTAACATGTGGTCGATAGGACTGATTGGACATCCTGTTTCTCAATCTTTCTCGCCTGAGTATTTTAGACAAAAATTTGAAGACTTGGGCTTAAGCAATTGGGCATATAAGGCATTTGACCTAACAGACTTAAATACGTTTAATACTTGGTGGCAAACACAAAACCGTTTGGTTGCCCTCAATGTTACCATCCCGCACAAACAAAACATAATAGCGCATTGTAGCGAAATATCTGATCAAGTAAACAGCATAGGCGCTGCCAACCTGATCATTCAGTCAGCCGAAAGGCCGGATCAGTTTAAAGCATTCAACACAGATCATAGTGGTTTTGCTGAAGCACTTTCTGAAGCCTGGGGCAATGACTTTTACAAAGCCGTGATTTTGGGTAGCGGGGGCTCTTCAAAAGCCATACAATTTGCCTTGCAAGAAAAACAAATTCCCTATACAGTTGCCAGTCGTTCAGGCAGCAATGCACCCTATGAACACATTGATTTTAGAGATTTTGATTTGATCATCAATTGCACCCCTATTGGTCTTCCCAGTCAATGGACAACTTTGCCCATTCCCAATGAACAGATCCAAAGTGATCAGCATTTTTTCGATTTGAATTACCATGGCATTACGCCAAGCATGCAGTATTTTTTAAACCATGGCGCAAAAGTCAGCAATGGCTTAAAGATGTTACAGAACCAAGCTGACCAAGCATGGGAAATCATTAAAAACAATAGGCCAGATTGTTTTATCTAATTTTTTAATTAATTTGCGATAAGTGTTAAAGCAAGTTACCATAGGATTTTGCTTAATGTTTTTCTCCAACATTTCTGCCTCTCACATTGTGGGTGGAGAAATGACATATTCTTACAAGGGCAATCATAAGTATGATGTCAAACTCCTTTTATACATTGACTGTTACAATGGAAGCAGTAGTGCCATTGCTTCCGATAAAAATGCTACAATTGTAGTGTTTGATGGCAGCACCAATCAAGTCATAAGTAATTTGTGCCAGAGTGTCACTAGAAATAACCCTGTAAGAGTTTCTAAATCCAACTACAGTTGCATCAAAATCACGCCAAACGCCTGTGTTGACGCCTATGAATACAACTATTCATTCACTCTACCTCCCATTGTTGGGGGTTATTATTTAAGCTTCCAAAGATGTTGCAGGAATTCCACCATCAACAACATCAATAATCCATCTACCATTGGCGAAAATATTTGGACATACATCAATGACACAGCGAAAATTGGATTCAATTCAAGTCCTATTTTCAATACCCTACCGCCCAATTTCTTATGTACCAATACCCCTCTAGAAATTGACCACAGCGCTACAGATACAGACGGCGACAGTTTAGTGTATGAATTTTTCAATCCATACAATGGAACTAACACCAGTAATTGTACTGGTGCGCAACTACCCCCATTCACATTAGTCAATTACGCTTCAGGTTATACAGTCTCCAATCCTGTTCCGAGTTCCCCTAATTTATCGCTTGACAAAAAAACAGGCAAATTAAACATTACACCAACGCTTACAGGCCAATTTGTTATTGGCATTTTAGTTAAAGAGTATAGACAAGGCAAATATATTGGAGCAACACGAAGAGATTATCAATTCAATATTCAAGATTGTGTTTTTGAGACCGTTGCAGCTTATACATCACCCAACGTCAATTGCAATCGCGAAGTATTCTTAACCAATACCAGTATCAATGCAAGCACCTATAAATGGGACTTTGGAGATTCAAGCACCTTGGGCGACACATCAAACAGTAATCAAGGCTATTACAAATACCCTAAACCAGGCACCTATAAGGTTAAACTTATTGCCTATAAAAACAACTGTTATTCTGTTTTTGAAAAATGGATAACCATATTAGACCGCATTCAATTCAAGCTTCCAAAAGATATTTATTATTGTGGATTTAATCAGACAACCATCAAACCTGATACCTTTTACAAAGGCGCTCAATATCTATGGAATAATGGCAGTACAGACAGTTTTCTAATGGTTAATACCTATGGCACCTATTGGTTAAAAATCACATTGGGCAATTGTAATAGTTACGACAGCATCGTATTAGCAGAAGACAGCTTAATGGTCGATATGTATTCCGATAGCTTGCGTTGCAAGCTCGACGACAACCAATTAACTGGTGTATTATGGATAAATGAAAAGATCAAGACAATAGACTGGTTCCATTTACCTGAGGTCGATCCCTTTAAGCAGTCAGACACTTTTGCCCTTATCAATCAGAAAGGTTGGTATACCATAAAAGGCATTAAATCCAACAATTGTCCTTTTACAGACAGTCTATATGTTGAAGATTGGCAAGCCAAACAGTGGCTGAAATCAGTCAATGTATTTACCCCCAATGGCGACTTAAAAAACGATGTGTTTCCAGAGTTGAAACCGCCCTATCATTTTCATTTACAAATCTTTGATCGCTGGGGTGTTGAAGTTTACAAAGCCTATGATCAGCCTTGGGATGGCGGCAATTTTCCGGATGGCTCCTATTATTTCTTTATTGATATGGAAGCCTGTGGTCAAAAAGAACAGGCGCATGGGGTGTTGAGAATCATTCATTGATTTATCCATTTTTTTTATTTGATTTGAGGCTATGAATATGTTAGCCATTTTAGTTGCTTCATTGGTGCCAATGATTTTAGGATCTGTATGGTATCAACCAAAAGTGTTTGGTAGTATTTGGATGAGGGAAATAGGCATAGACCCATCTAGCATTAAAGATCAAAAGCCAAATATGATAAAGCTTTTTATTATGGCCTTTATTTTTGCCTTAATGATCGCCTTCATGCTAAATCCGATGGTCATCCATCAATGGAGCATTGGCTCTTTGTTGGAAGGCATGAAAGCAGCCAAAGGCGCAAAAATAGAACTCTTGGTAAATGGCAAATCGATTGCTTATCAGAACCTTTTTAGAACCTTTAAACACGGTGCCTTGCACGGTGTTTTGTGTGGGTTGTTTTTTGCACTACCTATATTAGGCACTCAAGCACTTTTTGAACAAAGAAGTTTTAAATACATTGCCATTCATGCCAGCTACTGGATAGTCAGTATGGCTATTATGGGCGGCATTATTTGTGCCTGGCAATAAGCACTATTCGTTCAAATAGGCTTTAAGTTCAGTCGCTTGATCTTTATCCAACTTGCCTGCCATCACTAAACGGATCTGACGTCTTCTTAAAGCACCCTCGTATTTAAGTTTTTCCGACTCCGTTTCTGGCTCAATCATGGGCACTTGAATAGGTCTACTACGTGAATCAATGGCCACAAAAGTATAATAGGCGTCATTGCATTTATAGGTTTCGTTCCTAGGAATATTTTGAGCAAATACTTCAATATACACTTCCATACTCGAATTGAATGAACGGGTCACGTATGCTTGTAAGGTGACCACATCTCCTAAACGAATTGGCTCTTTGAATGAGACGCCATCCACACTTGCCGTCACAACGATATTATTACTGTGCTTTTGAGCAGCTATGGCAGCGACAATATCCATCCAATGCAACAATCTTCCGCCCATTAAATTATTCAATGTATTGGTATCGTTAGGCAATACAATTTCATTCATGATGGTGAATGATTCCGAAGGTTTTTTGGGTGTATTCATAGTGTTTAGATTATTTTTCGCCTAACCACTTGTTTTTCTTCTGAGGTCTCAGACCAAATGGTTCAATTGAATTATGGATTATAAATTCGTATGCTTCTTGAATATTGTCTGTCACTAAAAACAAATGTTTGTCTTCGGGGCTTATGGTACCAACCTCGCACATTTCATCAATGTATGCTAATAATTTTTGGTGGTATTCTCTACCAAAGATCACCACAGGGTATTTTTTAATCATGGTGGTTTGGATCAATGTCAATACTTCAAACAATTCATCCATTGTACCATAACCTCCGGGCATAGCCACCAAGCCATAGGAATATTTTAACAACAAGACCTTTCTGACGAAAAAGTATCTGATGTTCGTGTATTTCTGTAAATACGGATTGGGGTCTTGTTCAAATGGCAGAACAATGTTACAACCAACTGATTTTCCGCCAACTTCTGAAGCGCCACGATTTGCTGCTTCCATAATACCAGGACCTCCTCCTGTCATAATGGTGAATCCTTTTTTAGCGATGAGTGCCGCTAATCCTCTGGCATTTTGATAATGGGGATGGTCTTCTTTAAATCTGGCTGAGCCAAAAATGGTGATACAAGGCCCAACGAACTGCAAGACCCTAAATCCTCTAATAAACTCAAACAATACCTTTATGCTAAAGAAAAACTCTTTTAACCTTGATTGCGGTCCTTGTAAGAACTCTATTTCTGAATTTCTAAATCGATTGTTGGTTTTCATACTATTCTTCAAATTCGTCGGCTTCAATAACTGCCTCATCTAACTCTAACTTGGCATTTAAACTTTTCTCAAAACTCTTAATTAAGGCCGGCAATACAAATAAATTGCTAAACATCGCCACCAATAAGGTTATGGCCGTTAAAGCACCCAATGCAACTGTACCTTGGAAGTTTGAAAACGTGAAAATGATGAAGCCAAAAAACAACACAATTGAGGTGTAAATCATACTCATACTCATTTCTTTAATGGTAACCGATAAGATTTGTTGAATAGATCTATTGGCATGATGCTTCAATTCATGTCTGAACTTAGTTAAAAAGTGAATGGTATCATCCACTGCAATCCCAAAGGCGATACTATAAACTAAAATGGTGGAAGGTTTTAATGGGATACCAAAATGTCCCATTAACCCACAAGTAATGATCAATGGAATCATATTCGGGATCAATGACACTAAAATCATTTTAAATGACGTGAATAGCATCCCCATTAAAAAGGCAATGATGATAAAGGCCAGTATCACACTTTGAACCAAGCTGGTCACTAAATATTTATTGCCCTTTAGGAATATGATGGATGTACCGGTTACCTTAACATCGTAATCAGCATCCGGAAATACTTCTTTAACAATCACACGAACATCTTGGGCGATGGTTTCCATTTTGATTGAGCCCACATCACGCATTTGAATACTAATTCTTGCCTTTTGAAAGTCTTTATCTACCAAGGTATTCAACATGCTTTTATTGTTGCGGCCTTGAGGAATATAATTGGCAATTTCAGCCAAATCTAAATTATTGGGTAGTCGATAATAATTGGCATCCCCATAATGCCATGATTGATTGGCATAATTGATGATTTCAACAATTGACATCGCTCTTGAAAAATCTGCTTGGTTTTCGAGTTTGCGTTGCAATTTGTAAATTTTCTGAAGGGTCACAGGGTCTTTTAATCCGTCCTTTTCTCTGGTATCAATG
>JBEIKN010000066.1:0-8949 GCA_040379725.1 Flavobacteriales bacterium | reverse complement strand
TAGAATTGCGTTACCATATATTAAGAGAACCTTTGGGTTTGACATTTACAGAGCAAGACCTATTTGGAGAAGACCAACAAGCCCATATTGCTGCAGTATACGAAAATCAAGTACTCGCAGTGCTATTATTGAAGCCAAATGATACGACTTTAAAAATGCGTCAAGTTGCCGTCCAAAATGCTTTTCAAGGCAAAGGGGTAGGGAAAGCCTTGGTCAGCTTTTCGGAACAATGGGCAAAAGCAAAAGGATATACACAAATACAACTTCATGCAAGAGATACAGCTATTCCATTTTATTTGAGTTTGGGTTATACACTTCAAGGAGATGGTTTTTCTGAAGTAGGGATACCTCACCATTACATGTTTAAATGGCTTTAACTTGTAAAAAAGAGCTTTCATGGAATTTTTCTAATTCCTGAGCTTTTTTAATTATTTTTGACCTTCTATACATTTAGACACATGAAACATTTTAGTTTATTTCTCAGTTTATTATTGGGGTTTAGCCTTCAAGCGCAAATCAATTACAGCACTTATGGCAAAAGATCTCATGGCAATTACACTTATACCTCGGTAACAGGTGATCCTACTCAATCAAGATGGTATGTATTGCCGAATGGTATGACTGTAATTCTGGCCGTCAATAAAGACATGCCAAGAATTCAAACCATGGTTGCTACAAAAGCAGGCAGTAAAAATGACCCTGCAGACAATACAGGGTTAGCGCATTATTTGGAGCACATGTTGTTTAAAGGAACTGACAAATATGGTACACAAGATTATGCTAAAGAAAAGGTCTATTTAGATCAGATTGATGCATTATACGAACAATACAATAAAACACAAGATCCAAGCCAACGTAAATCCATTTACAGACAGATTGATTCAGTGAGTGGTTTGGCTTCAAAATTCAGCATTGCCAATGAATTTGACAAGATGTGTCAAGGTATTGGGGCACAAGGTACTAACGCCTTTACCAGTGTAGAACAAACCGTTTACATCAATGATATTCCATCTAACAGAATGCACCAATGGATTGAAATAGAATCTGAGCGCTATAGAAACCCGGTTTTGAGATTGTTTCACACAGAACTTGAGGCTGTATACGAAGAGAAAAACATTTCACTTGACAACGATGGCGAAGAATCTTATGAAAAGATAATGGCTTCATTATTTAAATCCCATCCTTATGGTACACAAACGACTATAGGTACGGTTGAACACCTAAAAAATCCATCTTTGATTAAAATTAGAAATTACTTTAACACGTATTATGTACCAAATAATATGGCTGTAATTATGGTGGGTGATTTTGTTCCAGAAGAGGCTATTGAAATGATTGATAAACATTTTTCATACATGCAAGCAAAACCAGTTCCGCCTTTTAGCTTTCCGATTGAATATCCAAGAGGCAGACCTGATAGCCTCTCAGTAGTTGGTCCTGACGCTGCCAATGTGATGTTGGGCTGGCGTTTTGAAGGCGCTACATCAAGACAAGCTATTTTGTTGCGTATTGTTGATTTGCTTTTGAATAACAGTAAGGCAGGTCTGATTGATTTGAATTTGGTGAAAGAACAAAAAGTATTGTCTGCTAATTCATCACCTGAAATCATGAAGGATTACTCAGTGCATTTTTTGACTGGTAAACCTAAAGAAGGTCAATCTTTAGAAGAGGTAAAAGACTTATTATTAGCGCAAATTGATAAAATTAAAAAAGGTCAATTTGATGAGCAATTGTTGAAAGGCATCATTGCCAATGCAATGGTTGAAGACATTCAAAAATATGCTGAAAATCAAGGAGTAGCTTTTGATTTGTTAGATGCATTTGTAACCGATAGAGCTTGGAAAGATGTATTAAACATCAACTACGAAATGTCATTAGTTAAAAAACAAGAGATCATTGATTTTGTAAATGAGTTCTATACCAATGGCTATTCAGTCGTTTATAAACGCACTGGCGAAGATACCAAGCAAAATAAAATTGAAAAACCTTCTATTACTGAGGTAGAGCTTAACCGAGATAAATCATCTCAGTTTGTGATGGACATTCTTGAAGAAGAAGTTGATTCTATTCACCCTGTTTATGTTGATTTCAATAAAGACATTCAAAAAGGTAAGATTGGCAACGCTGATTTTATTTACAAGAAGAATGAAAAAAATCAGTTGTTTTCATTGTATTATATGGTTGATATGGGCAAGAACAACAATAAGAAATTACCACTGGCTTTGGAGTATTTACAATACCTTGGAACAGATAAATTATCAGCCAATGAATTGAGCATGAAGTTTTATCAATTGGCTTGTAATTTTAGCATCAATGCAGGTGAAACAAAAAGTTATGTCACACTCACTGGTCCTCAGCAAAACTTTAATGAGGCGTTGGCTCTTTTTGAAGAATTGCTTCAAACGGCTAAGGCTGACAACAAAGCATTAAAGGATTATGTAGGGCGTATACTGAAGTCTAGAGAAGACGCTAAATTGAATAAACGTATGGTTTCTTCGGCATTGAGTACCTATGCAATCTATGGTCCGGTTAATCCAAGAACGTATATTTTATCAAACGAAGAATTAAAAGCTTTGACAGCATCTGATTTGGTAAGTATGATCAAAGGATTTTCAAATTACAAACACCAAATTTTATACTATGGTCCACAAGACCAAACGGCGGTATCAGCAGACATTGCTAAATACCACAAACAAGCAAGCCAATTCACAGCTACACCAAAAGCAGTAGAATTTAAACCAATACAGTACGCTAAAAATACGGTTTACTTTACACATTTTGATATGGTGCAAGCAGAAATTAACTGGCGTTCAGGAGCCAGTGCTTTTGATATCAACAGATGGCCAATTGCCTCAGCTTACAACGAATATTTTGGTGGCGGAATGAGCAGTGTGGTGTTTCAAGAAATCAGAGAATCAAGAGCATTAGCTTATTCAACCTACTCTGTATACAGTACTGCCGAAGAAAAGAATAAAAATGATATTGCTTTGGCTTATGTTGGCACACAAGCTGATAAATTGAATGATGCCATCAAAGCTATGAATGAATTGTTGACCAATATGCCAGAAAATGAAGAGAGTTTTAACCAAGCTAAGCAATCTTTGTTAAGCGGTATCGAATCAGAACGCATTATTAAAGAGTCTGTCTTATTCAGTTATATTGAAGCACAAGAGTTAGGTCTTCAAAATGACTACAGAAGCATGATGTACGAAACCATTAAGACGATCACGTTTGATCAAGTTAAAGCATTCCAAAGTCAGAACATTAAGGGCAGACAATGGGGTATTGCAGTGGTTGGATCTAAAGAAAAAATTAAAGAGTCAGACTTGAAACAATACGGCGAATTTAAGACCGTTACATTGAAAGAGATATTTGGATATTAATCCCAAACCATACAAAAAAAGGGGGCTAATTAGCCCCCTTTTTTTATGCTTTAATCAGCTTACAATCTGGCCCAAGGAATACCTGCCAATATGCAAACCATTGAAATGCCAATAAACATCAAACTGAATTTTTTGACCAATGCTTGTTGATCCGTTGCTTTGATTTTTGCATAAGCGACATGTGCCATAACAAAAGCAATCAACATGAGCATAAAGTGTTCAACGGCAATTTTTCTAATGGCACCTGTTGACATGACATGACCCATACCTTCTGAAAATGCTTTTATACCAAATGGACTATCTCCAAAGTATAATAAGAACCCAAGGGTTAATTGCAAATCGCAAATGATCATAAAGATCAGAGCAGGGAGTTTGCTTTTACTGCTGTGTTCTTTGTTTAATTGTGGCAAAACTAGAGCCAATGCACCTGCAACTAATACCAACCATCTGGTATGTGAGTGCGCGCCTACTAAAACTGAATAATCCATACTATTATATTAATTTAATTGTTTAATAATGTTAATGCGGTTTGTTTGATGTCATCCGAACTTAAATGGGTTTCAGCATACAAACTATCCATACTGCCATGAGGCACAAAGGCATCATAAATGCCCATACATTCAACAAGTATTGAATGGTTTTGTTTGGACATATGTTGAGCAATGTATGCGCCCACCCCTCCTAATCTGCTGTTTTCTTCGACGATAAGCAGTCTGTCATGCTTGCGTGATAGCTCATTCAAAAAGGCTTCATTTAATGGCTTAACACAGAATAAATCATATACTGAAACGTCTAAATCTTTAAGAGCACTTAAGCAAATATTACTCATACTGCCTATGGCAATTACGCCTAGGCGACTTGATTTGTCTTGCATGCAAATAGGGGTAAACAAATCAATGCGTTTAAATGGTAAATGCTTGTATTCATTACTGGCATTGCCCCTCGGATAACGAATGACCATAGGTCCTTTGTTTTCTGAAATAGCAGTGAATAAAGTTTGTCTCAATTGTTCTGCATTGCTAGGGCAAACAATGTGTGTATTAGGAATACTTTGCAACATGGCAATGTCAAAAACGCCATGGTGTGTCGGACCGTCCTCACCAACCAAACCAGCGCGGTCAACGGCTAAAATGACTGCTAGGTTTTGAAGAGCTACATCATGTATCCATTGGTCCATGCCCCTTTGCAAAAAAGTCGAATAGATTGAGCAAATAGGTTTTAAGCCAGCAGCAGCCATACCAGCAGCAAATGTTATGGCATGTTGTTCAGCAATCCCAACATCGAATACCCTTTCAGGAAATTTTTCTTGCATATGGTGCAATGAGCTACCAGAAATCATGGCAGGTGTAATGGCAACAATATGTTCATCTATTGCCGCTAATTCACTCAGTGTTTGACCAAAAACTTCTTGATATTTTATTGCGAGTGGGTTGTTACTATTAGAGGATTTGCCTGTAAGTTTATCAAATTTTGATGTGCTGTGCCATTTGGTTTGCTCTTGCTCTGCAGGCTGATATCCTTTGCCTTTAACTGTTTTAATGTGAATGATTTTTGGGCCCTCAATTGTACGACTGGATTCGAAGGTATCAAGCAAATCTGATATGCTATGTCCATCTATCGGGCCCCAATATTGAAATCCCAAATCAGTAAAAAAGTTATCATGATTGGTGTTCAATTGTTTGAGGTAATTGCCAAGTGCACCTTGACTAGGGTCTATGCCAATATGGTTATCGTTGAGTACAACCGTTATATTAGATTGTGATGTGCCTGCATTGTTTAATGCCTCAAATGCCTGGCCTGCACTAAGGGCTCCATCGCCAATAATGGCAATATGTGCTCTGTTAATCCCTAGTAATTTTGCGGCTTCAGCATAGCCCAGAACAGCCGAAATGGATGTTGAAGAATGACCCGTTCCAAATGCATCGAAAGGACTTTCACTCATTTTAGGAAATCCGCTTAAACCGCCAAAGCGTCTTAAGGTATCAAACTGAGATTTTCTGCCGGTTAACCATTTGTGCGCATAGGCTTGGTGGCCTACGTCCCATACCATAATATCATGAGGCGCATTGTAGCATTTGTGCAAAGCAATACTCAACTCTATTGTTCCTAAATTGGCGGCGAAATGACCACCAGTTTCTGCAATTTGTTCAATCAAAGCTTGTCTTAAATAGTCGGCAAAATGCTTCAATTCAGACACTGACAATGATTGAATTTCTTGAGGTGATTGTATGTTGTCAAAAACAGATTTCACAGCACAAAAATAACCAAATAAACGATTTTATTGGGTTTTATTTACAAGTCTAATTTGCTAGCATTTACTTGGGTTTTAGGGCTTTAAATTCGGTTTTGTCAAATGCCTTTATAATTGTAATTTTGCGCCATGTCAGTCACTAAGGCAAAAGACAAAAAAAATATGGATTTTACAGACTTCAAAGCAGAAGTATTAAACGATTATAGATTGGTGTTTGAAAGTCGTCAGGCTAGTTTATTGGGCAGAAAAGAAGTGCTTACAGGTAAGGCTAAGTTTGGCATTTTTGGCGATGGCAAAGAAGTGGCTCAAATTGCCATGGCAAAGGCCTTTCAAAAAGGGGATACCAGAAGCGGTTATTACAGAGATCAGACGTTCATGTTCGCCACGGGCATGAATACCATACAGCAATTTTTTGCTCAATTATACGCGCATACAGATGCCGAAGCAGAACCTAATAGTGGTGGTAGAAGTATGAATGGTCATTTTGGTTCTAGACAATTGGATCATCAGGGCAATTGGTTGCCACAAACGGACCGCTACAATTCATCTTCAGATATTTCACCAACAGCTGGCCAAATGCCTAGGTTGTTAGGTTTGGCATTGGCTTCTAAATTGTATAAACAAAATCCAGATTTACATGCTTTTACAGCGTTTTCAAATAAGGGTAATGAAGTTGCTTTTGGTACCATTGGCAATGCTAGTACCAGCGAAGGTGGTTTTTGGGAAGTGATGAATGCTGCCGGAGTTTTACAAGTGCCATTGGCAATGAGTGTTTGGGACGATGGATATGGTATTTCAGTACCGGCTAAATACCAAACCACTAAAGAAAATATCAGTGCAATTTTATCTGGCTTCCACACAGATGAGAATGGTGTTGGAGTTGATATATACAAAGCAAAAGGTTGGGATTACGCAGAGTTGTGTAAAGTGTATCAAGACGCTATACAACACTGTCGCAATAACCACAGACCAGTTTTGATCCATATTACTGAAGTGACTCAACCACAAGGTCATAGTACTTCAGGATCACACGAACGATACAAATCTAAAGAGCGCCTTCAGTGGGAAACAGATTTTGATTGTATCAAACAGATGAGGGAGTGGATAGAGAAAAAACAATTGGCAACCGCCGCAGAGTTAGATGCCATTGAAGAAACCGCCACAGAATTTGTTAATCAAGCCAAGAAACAGGCTTGGGAAGCGTATTTGGCACCGATAAAACAAGACTTGCAAAATGCACTTAATATTTTGTCAAATGTTGAACATGATTCAGCGGCTCAAGCCATTCAACAATTAAAGAGCATTAAAGATCCTATCCGCAAAGACATTGGGATGGCATTGGTGAAAGTTTTAACCGAAACCATCCATGCTCCAAGTGATTCAAGAATTCAATTAAAGGCTTATTACGAGCAATTCTTAAAAGATAATTTTAATCGTTACTCGTCTCATCTTCATAGTGAATCCAATCAAAGCGCTTTGTCTATACCAGAAGTTAAGCCAGAGTATAATGATGCCAAAATGGTTGATGGCAGAGAGGTTGTTTTAGCATGCTTTGATGCTGCATTGGCCAGAGATCCTAGGGTATTTGCATTCGGAGAAGATGTTGGTACAATTGGTGATGTGAACCAAGGTTTTGCAGGCATGCAAGAAAAGTACGGTGAAATCAGAGTCAGCGATACAGGTATCAGAGAATTGAGCATTATTGGTCAAGGCATAGGTGCTGCCTTGAGAGGTTTAAGACCAATTGCAGAAATACAATATTTAGATTATTTGCTGTATGCATTGCAAATCATGAGCGATGACATTGCAACCTTGCAATACAGAACAAAAGGTGGCCAGAAAGCGCCTATAATCATCCGTACCAGAGGGCATAGATTAGAAGGTATTTGGCACAGTGGATCGCCTATGGGTATGATCATTCATGCCGTAAGAGGTATGCACGTTTGTGTGCCACGTAACATGACACAAGCAGCTGGCATGTATAACTTGTTATTGCAAGCTGACGAACCTGCTTTGGTGGTTGAATGTTTAAATGGTTACCGTTTGAAAGAGCAATTGCCTTCAAACATTGATACATTTACAGTCCCATTGGGTCAACCAGAAATTTTACAAGAGGGTAGTGATGTGACCATTGTTAGTTATGGTAGCACATTGAGGGTGATTCAAGATGCGATGCAGAAATTACAAGCTGTAGGCATTTCATGTGAACTGATAGATGTCCAAACCTTATTGCCTTTTGATTGCCATCACAGCATTGTAGAGTCTGTTAAAAAGACCAATAAAGTGGTCTTTATTGATGAG
Source organism: Flavobacteriales bacterium (assembly GCA_040379725.1). GTDB lineage: Bacteria > Bacteroidota > Bacteroidia > NS11-12g > UBA955 > JABMMZ01. The sequence continues at coordinate 1,014 of JBEIKN010000066.1, read as the reverse complement.
GATGTTCCGGGTGGCGCCACCTCTTATATGATGCAAAAAGTATTAGAAGAGCAAAAGGCTTATCAGTATCTTGACGCTGCACCTTTAACCATTGCTTCAAAAGCACACAGACCCGCTTATGGTACAGATGGAGATTATTTCTCAAAGCCAAATGCTGAAGAAATCTTCATTCAGATTTACAATTTAATGCACGACTACCAACCTGCTCAATACCCAGTGTTTTAAAGTATAGTAGGAGGTAATTCATCGTCTTCTAATTCAGCATAGTCACTGAATTTAACGACCCTTTTTTTGGTGTATTTATTTCTTGTGTTGATGTATGCAGCGCACAGTGTAACTGTTACTAAAAACAGAATACTCATCTGCACAGGAATGCGTTTTTGAAGCGGCAATACAATCACTACAATTGATATGACTGCTTGAATAGCTGCGTAAGTCATGGCGATATTGATGTGCTTAAATTTGCCAACATGCACCAGTTTTTTGAACAAGAAGTCTCTGTGAGGAACGAAAATGTTTTCGCGCAATAGGAGTTTGAAAATAACCGTCAAACACGCATCTATGCCCATGACTACAAATAACAATAAATAGGTAAGGTTACCTGTTTTAAAGATCAAGTTCATCATTAAATAGAAAATGATAAAACCCAATGCTATACTGCCAGTATCGCCTGCAAAGACTTTTGCTTTATGCCTCAAGTTTAGAAACAAAAAGCATAATAGCCCAACAATAATGGTGTATAGAAAAGCATTGTTCACAAAGTTCAATGCTTCACCATTGCTATCTATTCCATAGTTGTTTAAGTACAGAAAACTCAATAGAATAACTAAAGAATTCAATCCAAGCATACCATTGATGCCATCCATAAAATTAAAGGCATTCAATACACCGATACCTAATATTACTACAGTAATAATCAATGGAAGTTTTTCGAGATCTACAAACCCAAAGGGTAGTTCTATAGCTAATAATGTGAGGGCGAAAATCTGGAATATCAACCTTACAAAGTGTTTG
>JBEIKN010000065.1:0-9004 GCA_040379725.1 Flavobacteriales bacterium | reverse complement strand
CTAACGCCCTGAGCAGCGTAGTTTGATTTCAATGGAATCTTGTCACAGATTTCATATGGCCCAATGGTTTCTGTGCTAATGTTTTGAATCGGAAAATATAAAATCACTCCTTTTTTAACCCACTCATTCACTTGCCATTTATCTGAACCTTCTATGGGTTGAGCAACACGCACTAGACCTTTATCAAGCAATTCTATCAGTTGCTTAACTTGATTTTGCACTGAAGTATCTTTGAGAAGATCTCTGTTAACCCATGCAGATTCTATGGTTTGTTGTAAGGCTAATAAATCCATAATTTTAGAATATGCAAAATAAGTTAAAATCCCCCAATACAGAAACACTTTTTAGCAGGTATTTGTGACATATTATCAACTTTTTTTTGCACTTTTGCAACAATGAAAAAGACGTTATTAAAATCTATTCTATGCTTTGGTCTTGCGAGCATTTTTCAAATCAATTCGCTATACGCACAAGGTCAAAAGTATTTGACCATGGAAGAAGCCATTCTTCAGGTAGATAAACCAAACAGCATTTCTTTAAAAATACAGAACATTAGTGGCTTACAATGGTTACCTGGTGGCAGTAAATATGCTTTCATTAAAACGAGCAAACCTCAAAAATTAATCATTGTTGATGCACTGACTCTTCAAGAAGACAGCAGTCAAACCTTAGAAGTCATTAATCAAGCAGCTAATGCATACAGTGCAGGATGGCAATTCAAAAGCATGCCTTCTTTTGAATGGGCAGATAATGACAACATCATTATCTATAAAGACAAACAGTATGTCAACTACAGCTTATCAGCTCAAGCATTCAGAAATGTATTGAGCATTTCAGCTGAGCCAAGCACTATGGATTATCATGCCAAAAGCAATCAAGTTGCTTATCTTGAAAATGACAATGTATTCATCAGCAACGCCAATGAAACCAAACAAATCACAACTGACGGCGGCAAAGGCATTGTATATGGGCAAAGCGTTCACCGCAACGAATTTGGCATTGATAAAGGCTTATTTTGGAGTCCCGATGGCAAGAAAATCGCCTTTTACCGCATGGATGAAAGCATGGTAACTGATTATGCCATTTTCGATAATTCTAAAATTCCAGCGCAAAGCACAGACATCAAATATCCTACAGCTGGCGCCAAAAGCCATCAGGTCACACTTGGTGTCTATAACATTGAAACTAAAACCTTGGTGTATTTAAAAACGGGCGAACCCGTCGAACAATATTTAACCAATATCGCTTGGGACCCAAGCTCTGAAAACATCTATATGGCCATTATCAACAGAGCTCAAAACCATGCCTGGATCAATAACTACAATGCCAATAGTGGTGAATTAAACAAAACACTGTTTGAAGAGACAGACGAAAAATATGTAGAACCTCAGCATGGCTTTTATTTCTTAAACAATGATCCTGAAAAATTCATTTGGCAAAGTGAGCGCAGCGGATACAACCATTTGTATTTGTATTCTGTAAAAGGCAAATTGCTTAAAACCCTCACCCAAGGCAATTGGATGGTCACCAGATTAATTGGCGCTGACAGCGAAGGCAAAATGGTGTATTTTGAATCCACTAAAGAAAGCCCACTTGAACGCCACATTTACAGTGTTCAAACCAAAGATTTAGAGCTGAAAAAACTAAGCGATGTAGCTGGCACGCATATGGCCATTTTCAACGCTCAAAAATCACAATTTTTTGATGTGTATTCAAGTATAAATGTTCCAAGAAAAATCGATTTAAGAAACCAGAGCGGCGACTTAGTTAAGAACCTATTAACAGCAGCTAATCCGTTGGCCAACTATGCTCTTGGCGAAACGACTTTATTTCCAATTGTGAATGATGGCAATGTCTTGCATTGCAGAATGATTACCCCTCCTAATTTTGACAAAACCAAAAAATACCCTGTTGTGGTATATGTATATGGCGGTCCTCATGCACAAATGGTTACCAATAGTTTTTTAGGTGGCAGCAATTACTGGATGCAATTAATGGCTCAAAAAGGCTATATCGTTTTTACCCTCGACAACAGAGGCTCATCGAACAGAGGACATGCCTTTGAAAGCGCTACTCACAGACAACTAGGCAATTTGGAAATGGCCGATCAAATAGCCGGTATTAACTACTTAAAGAACTTAAGTTATGTAGATGCTAACAGAATTGGCGTGCATGGTTGGAGCTTTGGTGGATTTATGACCACATCGCTTATGAGCCGTCAACCTGGTGTATTCAAAGTGGGTGTTGCTGGCGGACCAGTTATTGATTGGTCTATATACGAGATCATGTACACTGAACGCTATATGGACCAACCTTCAGAAAACCCAGAAGGATACAAACAAGCCAATTTATTGAATCACATTAAAGGCCTTCAAGACAAACTGCTTATGATTCACGGATGCGATGACGATGTGGTATTATGGCAACACAGTTTATTGTATTGTAAGGCTGCAGTTGATGCAAATAACACTAACCTAGATTATTTTGTATACCCAGGCCATAAGCACAATGTCATGGGTAAAGACCGTGTACATTTGATGCAAAAGATCACAGAATATTTAATGGAAAACCTTTAATCAGACCTCTTCTAGCAAGGTTCTAAAAGCTAAAACTTGATCGCCATATTTGGCATAGGTTTTAGCCTTTAGGGCAGGCGCATATACTTCTGCATACTCGTTGTAATCTTCAATGCTGTGACAAAAATACTGTATGGCGTAATTAACACCTTCATTGTCGGCAACATTCGTCAGTAGCTTTAAAAATTTAAACCCAGTAAACTTTTCTGTCGCAATGACTTCAGGCAGGTGTTCGTGTTTCATCCAATGCACCCATTCAGACTCAATGGTCTCGGGGATATTACAAGTCACATTATAAATGATCATACCTGCAAACCAAGTCAAAATTTTACTTGCAGACAAATTGAAATGATGTTTTTTGTTAAAAGCACCTATTGACCTAATTTTGAAGCATGCATCCTGCCCTATCGCCATCAAGAGTTGACAGCTTGTCTTTGGATGTATTTCATGGTTATCAGGTGGACATGCTAAGAGATGATTTGATTCACCCACTGATTGCCGGCAACAAGTGGCGAAAACTGAGTGGTATCATTGAACATGCCAAGACGATAGAGAATGCCCATATTGTTACCTTTGGTGGCGCCTATAGTAACCACCTTGTAGCAACTGCAGTTGCAGGCAAATTGTTCGGTATTAAAACGAGCGCATTTGTGAGGGGCGATGAAGAAAGACCCTTAAACGCCTATGAGGAAACCTGTAGGTCATATGGCATGCAACTCATACATGTGAGTAGAACAAGTTACAGAGACAAAACACAACTGTTTAATCAGTATTTTGAGGACCAAGCAAATACTTTAAAGGTCGACGAAGGCGGTCGTCATTCATTGGCTTTTAAAGGTTGTAAAGCCATTTTAGATGACTTACATAAAGTCTATGATTACATTGTATTATCCGTTGGCACTGGCACAACCATGGAAGGCTTGATTCAAGGCTGTATACAGAAACAATTAAACACTAAAATCATTGGTATTAGCAGCCTGAAAAACAACTTTGAATTGGATCAAATTATGGGAAAATACCCAAACCAATATTGGCAAATTTTCCATGAATTCCATAGAGGAAAATACGCCAAATTTGATGCCGATTTATTGGAATTCATCGACCAATTCAAACAAAGCAGTAAAATCACGTTAGAGCCAGTCTATACAGGGAAAATGATGATGGCCATAACGGAACTGATAGAGCAGGGATGCTTTAAAAAGGAGGCCAAAATATTGTGCATTCATACAGGCGGATTGCCTGAACTTATGCCAATCTATAATCCATAAATTACATTGACCAAAGTTTGACCAACCGCTTTGAGCGTATTGCGGTCAATGGCATTCATGTTGTCTTGATGGGTATGCCAATATTTTCCAAATTTGCTGTTTGTATTGGGGTCAGAATCAATGATATCGATTACTGGGAACTGAGCAAACTTCATAACATAGTAGTGATCATCTGTGACATAACCTCGCTCAAAAGGCCTAAAATATTGTTTGTAACCTGCCGCATCTGCTGCCCCCCATACGTTTGAGAGAATATGTTGTGCTGAAGATAAACTATAGCCTTCGAAACCAAAAATGGCATTAGGAGCGCCAACCATGTCTAGCAGAACACCAAATTCAGCTTTGTAATTGGCTTGATGCAAATTTTTGGCCCAAAATTGTGAACCCAGACAGTAACTATTTTCGATTTTACCTGAGTTGTCGCCCCAATCTTCTGCATCAAATAAAACGATATCAACTCCTATTGACAATGGTTTAGACTTAAGCAAGCGAGCCATCTCAAGCAAGACACCAACACCACTTGCGCCATCATTAGCGCCCAAAATAGGCTTATCTTGATCGAATTGATCTTGATCGGCAAATGGCCTGGTATCCCAATGCGCGCACAACATAATTCTTCTGGTAGCTTTCGGATTAAACACCGCAATGATATTCTTTACAGGAATGACATGCTTATCATAGGTCATTGCTGTTGTATTTTGAAAATACATGGTATCAGCCAAATTTTTAAAGCTTGTACTTAAAAAATTATAGCATGCCATATGAGTAGACGTACCTGGCACTCTAGGCCCAAAATCTACTTGTTGTTTGATGTAACTGTATGCTGAATCAGCATTAAACGCTGGGTATTGTCCTATAGACTGAAGACTAGAATCAGATTGTTCACCAGAACTAGCCTGTTGATTATTAGCTTGATTACAAGCACTAAAGCCTAATAAAATCAGCAAACAAATGCTGCAAGTGTGCATTAATTTAAAACCCATGGCAATTGTAAAGTGAATTCAGGAATCTCAGATTCAAACAAATCGCCAGTCGGTAAAGACTTAAACACATAGGCTCCAGACATTTTACCAAATCGTGTTTTCAATAAACAACCTGAATAGTATTCATAGGTGTCACCAGGAAACAAAATCGGCTGCTCTCCAACCACACCCTCTCCTGTAACAAATTTTTGTTCGCCAACACTGTCAACAATGTCCCACTTTCTGTGCATCAATTGTATGGTATCTGAACCTAAATTTGAAATACGCACATAATAAGTAAAAAAGTACTCATTTTGTTCAATGTCGCTTTGCAATTCGTTGAAATTGGATCGTACTTCAACCTTTACACTATTAGATATTTTAATGGCCATTGGATTTGCTTGACACAATAATAAAGCAATATTAGCATCAATAGTAAGGTGTTATTAATTTATGGAAATGTTTTGACAGATAAAGTCCTTATTCCTGAAGCACTTTATCGGCTAAAATATTTGTTTTAACAGATTAGATGGAAACTTTGAGTATTTTTTTTGTTTCCAAAGTTTTTTTAAGTTATTTCGCGCCAGAATTAAGGCATGCAAGAAAAGATTTTCTCAAAGGCAGAAGAACTGTTTATGCAATATGGCATCAAGAGCATCACGATGGATGATGTTGCCAAAGCATTGGGCATGTCTAAAAAAACACTTTACCAATACGTCGAAGACAAAAATGATTTGGTAAATCAAACCATTACCCGACATCTTAAGCATATGGATACCCTATGTGAACAGGTGTTTTCTTCGGAAACAAATGCCATTCTTCAGATGTTGAAAATCGCTAAAATGATGGTCAATATGCATCAAGGGGTTAACCCAAGTGCTATGTTTGATTTGAAAAAATACCACCCAGACACATACCTCTATTTTAGAGCACACAAAGACAATTATATACAAAAACAAGTCTCCAAAAACTTAAACTTAGGCATAGAACAAGGCTTGTACCGCAACAATATTAATGTTGCCATAACAGCGGCATTTTATATCACGCTTGTAATGGAATGTGTATCAAGTGAACACCTGTCACTAAGCAGCATTCCCTTCGAAGAGAAATACTCCGAATTGGTGAGATACAATATGTTCTCTTTATGCACGCCAAAAGGCATAGAATACATCAATAATCATCCAGAACTCATTCAAATTTCATAGTCTCAATATGTTTCACTCAAACACAAAACACAAAAGCATTTTGCTACTTATTGTAATGCATATCGGCTTGACTGTTATGGCTCAGAACAAAACACAAGACACCGTAAAAATGTCTTTATCTCAAGCTGTTGAATATGCCATTACCCACAACCCTGATTTAAAAAATGCCTATGCAGATTTGGCCATAGCAACACAGACTGTCAAAGAGGTGCAATCTATTGGCATTCCTCAAATTAAAGGACAAATAGGTTTTCAAGATGCCATTCAAAAACAAGTATTTGTATTCCCGATTAATGGCATTGCAACCCCTATTCGTGTCGGTAACAAGTATACCACTCAAGCATCAATCAATGCCTCATGGTTATTGTTTGACGGCACCTATTTTTTAGGCCTTAAAGCCGCAAAACAATTCACTGATTTATCCAGAAAGCTCGCCAGTAAAACTGAGACCGATGTTAAAATTGATGTGGCAAAAACCTATCTAACCGCTTTAATTGCTAAAGAAAATGTGTTATTGCTTAACAACTCATATACAACCATTGAAAAAACTTATACTCAAGTAAAGGCCATGAACAAAGAGGGGTTCATCGAAGCCTTAGATGTTGATCGCTTAAAACTTCAACTGAACAACATCAATATTACCCGTCAGAAAATCAACGATCAATTTCAAATTGTTCTAGGTTTATTGAAAATCAAGATGGGTATGGATCAAAACCAGAACATTGAATTGACGGATAAAATTGACGAACTCAACAACCGTTTTGCCATTCAAGACACGAGCAATCAAGTGAATTTCAAAGCTAGAACTGACTTCCAGATTTTACAACAACAATTGGTATTGAATAAAATGGATGTTCAACGCTACCAATACGGCAAATTACCAAATTTAGGTGCTGCCTTTACTTACCAACAAAGTAATTTCGGCGAGAAAATAGATTACAGCAAATGGTACAATAACTATTTTTTAGCCATGCAGATGAACGTACCACTTTTTGCAGGATTCGGCAATAATGCCAAGATTCAAAAGGCTAAAATTCAACAATTAAAGACCGAGACAACCATAAACAAAGTCGAAAACATGATCCAATTAGAAGCCAAGCAAACCCAATTAAAATACTTTCGCGCTGTAGATTATGTTCTACAACAAAAAGAGAACTTAGAATTGGCCAATAAAATCTTAAACACCACCACCATCAAATACAATGAAGGCGTTGGAAGCAATTTAGAATTGATTACAGCCTCGCAAGAACTCAAAACTACTCAAACCAACTATTTAAGCGCAGTATACGATTTATTGGTTGCTAAAATAGATTATCAAGTAGCCATCGGACAAACCATTAAATTATAACTTTAAAACATACAAATACCCTTCATATGAAGACCATCATCCACATTACATTCATTGCTATTTTATTAGTTGCTTGCAATGCTTCTTCGCTTGAATCTAAAAAGAAATCTTTAGAAGCACTCAAAAAAGAACAAAGTCAACTTCAAGAGAAAATCAAAGCCCTTGAAATTGAAATTGCCAAATTGGATACGACCAAAAAAACGTCGATAGAATCTGTAGACATCAAAACTCAAACGATTAACAGCACAACGTTTGAAACCTATATTGATATTCAAGGAAAAGTTGACGCAGACCAATCTGTAGCAGTTTCATCTCAAATGCCAGGCATGATCACACAAATTAGAGTTAAACCAGGCGACGAAGTGAGCAAAGGTCAAGTCCTTGCAGAAACCGATGCCAACATCATGATTCAACAATTATCTGACTTAGAAACCAACTTGAATTTGCTTACTCAAGTGTTCATAAAGCAACAAAACTTATGGAACCAAAACATTGGCACTGAATTACAATACTTGCAAGCCAAAACCAATAAATTGAGCTTAGAGAAGAAAGTTGGTTTAATGCGCGAACAAATCAGAATGACTAAAATCATATCGCCAATCAATGGCACTGTCGATGCTGTTAATGTAAAAGTAGGTCAAACGGTTGCGCCAGGTTTAGCAGCGATCAATGTGGTGAATTTCTCTCACTTAAAGATCAAAGCAGAATTAGCAGAAACTTACTCCAACAGAGTTAAAGAAGGCAATATGGTTCAAATCTTTTTCCCGGACATCAACGATTCTATTATGGCAAAAGTGAGTTATGCTTCAAAATCCATTAATCCTATGTCAAGAACATTTACGGTTGAAGTTCCTCTAGCCAATAATAAATCTTTAAGACCTAACATGGTGGCGAAGTTGAAAATCAAAGATTATGTTTCAGCTAAACCGCAACTAGTGGTCCCTGTTAAATTCATTCAAAAAGGTGTTGAGGAAAGCTATGTATTGATTGCTAAGAATGGCAAAGCAGTAAAGAAAACAGTTGTCGTTGGAAAAGAATACAACGGTCTTGCTGAAATCATATCAGGCACTGAAAATGGCCTTGCTGATGGCGATCAATTGATCATTGAAGGGTATGATTTGATCAATGATGGTGACCCAATCAGTGTTAAGTAAGTTTTATAATTCATTACAATCATGAATCATCCATTTAAAGAATTCAAGCCATCAAGTTGGGCAATAGACAATAAAATCACGATCTATTTGATCACGATCATATTGACCATTACGGGTATAATGGCCTATAAGGCTTTGCCAAAGGAAAACTTCCCAGACATTACCGTGCCAACGATTTATGTTAGTACAGTGAATGGTGGAAACTCTCCTACCAATATTGAAAACACCATTACTAAGCCGATTGAAAAACGATTAAAATCAATTTCGGGCATCAAGAAGTTCAACAGTACATCCATGCAAGACATTTCTGTAATTGTAGTTGAATTTCACACCACAGTGGATGTTGCTGTCGCTAAACAAAAGGTAAAAGACGCCGTTGATGAGGCCAGAGGCGACATGCCTGCAACCCTCACAAGAGAGCCTATGATAAAAGAGATTGCCTTCTCGGAAATCCCTATTATGTATGTCAATGTTTCAGGTAAATATGACCT
>JBEIKN010000064.1:0-9023 GCA_040379725.1 Flavobacteriales bacterium | reverse complement strand
AATTACAAAGCAACATCAAAATCACCAGCGGACCAGTTTTAGAAAAACCGGGTGACTTAGCAGGTTTATTGACCAACTTAGAAGAAGGCGATGTGTTGTTCATTGATGAAATTCACCGTTTAAGTCCGGTCGTTGAAGAGTATTTATACTCTGCTATGGAAGACTATAAAATTGACATTGTGCTTGACAGTGGTCCCAGTGCCCGCAGCGTTCAAATCAGTTTAGCGCCATTTACTTTGGTAGGTGCCACAACAAGATCAGGTTTGCTAACGGCTCCATTGCGCGCGCGTTTTGGCATTACCAATCGATTGGAATATTACACAGCAGATTTATTGGCGCAAATTGTTACGCGTTCAGCTGCTATCATTCATGTACCAATTGATCATATAGCAGCCCATGAAATTGCCAGACGAAGCAGAGGTACCCCGCGTATTGCCAATGCTTTGCTCAGACGTACAAGAGACTTTGCACAAATCAAAGGCAATGGATCTATTACCATTGATATTGCAAAAATGGCTCTAGAAGCTTTGAATGTGGATGCGGATGGTTTAGATGAAATGGACAACCGTATTTTAAGCACCATCATTGATAAATTCAAAGGCGGCCCGGTGGGTATTAATACCATTGCAACAGCAGTAGGCGAAGAAGCAGGCACCATCGAAGAAGTCTACGAACCATTCTTAATTCAAGAAGGGTATTTGATGCGCACAGCCAGAGGTCGCGAGGCCACAGAATTAGCCTTTAAACACTTAGGTCGCATACATTATAACAAAGGTCACGAATTGTTTTAAAGCTCTTGCATCACTAAAGCAGTTGCACCTGTTCTTTGATGAACAAATGCCTTACAGGCTTCCTGAAGACTAGCTTCGCGCTTAGTAAATGATTGCTCAATGAGTAATTGTTTAAATTGATTGGCATCGTTTACAGGCATAGCCACTTGGGCTTTAATTGCCATTGCTGCCTCTTTGTATTTAGGACAATTAGGACCAAACACCGTTGGCACACCAAAGGCCAAAGGTTCTAAAATATTGTGTAATTGATTGTCGAATCCACCACCAATAAAAGCCAAATCTGCATACTGATAGGCATTGGCCAAATGGCCGATGGTATTGATGATCAATACCTTTGATGATTGAGCGCTTGTTAAGTCAGAATATAAAACAGGTTGATGGTGTTGAAACTGAACTTGTAAGGCTTTAATATGGGCTTCAGACACATCGTGGGGCGCGATAATGCATACCCAATTGTTCTGTATAAGTTCATCCATTGAAGCCTGTAAAATGGCTTCTTCTTTTGGCCAACTACTGCCCAAAATTAAACATGGCTTTTGACCAACAAACGATTGAATATTGGTGTTTACTTCTGCCCTTTTCATACCTGCAAATACCCTATCATAGCGCGTATCTCCGGCAAGTATGACTTTATCAATGCTATGCTGCAACAAACAATCATAACTGCTTTGATCTTGCACTAAAATCTGTTGAAAGGATTTTAAGCGCTTCAGTAAAAAGCCACCCAAAGGACCAAATAAAAATTGATTGGGTCTGAACACTGCAGATACCATGAGCACAGGGGTTTTGTGTTGTTCTAAGGCCTTTAATAAATTGTACCACAATTCGTATTTAACCAAAACAAACACATCGGCATCTATTTGCTTGACCCATTGTTGCATTCGCTGCTTAGTATCGATTGGCAAATAAAAAACGGCATCAGCTAAAGGGTATTGATGACGGTATTTGTAACCAGACTCAGAAAAAAAAGTGATGACAATACTGTTGGAGGCTTGCGCTTTTTTTAAGGCTTCTATAACAGGCACAATTTGTTCAAATTCGCCTAAACTGGCACAATGAAACCAATAGCGTTTGCTGTGTTTTGGCGACAACTGTGGCAATGGCATTTGCAGCCTAACTTTAAAGAAATGACGTGCTTTCTGATTGGGCAAGATTTTGGCTAAAACAGGAGCTATACCTTGCACTAGGGCCATCAAACATTGATAGACATATAACATAATCAGTTAAAAAAGTGGTCTTGTTCTGATTTTTTCTTACCAGCTTCTCTGCCAGCAACTGTTATCATGATGCCGATTTTAACACCCAATAGCATGTCGGTTCTGTGGGTATTGTCAGCGGTTCTGGTATCATAGTTATAGGCCCTTCTGTTTTGGGTCATACCCTGAAGGTATTCAATGCCTCCAACCAAATTTACTTTGCCTTTGGTGTCGAGTAATTGATAGCCAATAAAGCCCCTTAACATCAAACCATTGGTAAGTCTGTCGTAGCCTTTTAAATAGCCATTGTCGAGTTGTGGCAAAACATCTTTTTGATAGGTGAATTTGATGCGGTGTTCCATAAACCCGAGTCCTGCTGTCATTAATATTCCAGATTGTCTATTAAACGGCCCCATAGGAATGATTTTTCCAAAGTCTACATGCCAATGATAGCCGCGTTCGTATAATCTAATGTCTGCATAGGTGCCGGTATTGTCTAGCAAAAGACCACTGGGACCCATCATGGAATCCAATATGCCATTTTCTACTACTTTGCCTGAAAATAAACTGTTAATGCCGGCTTGAAGTTGATAGTTGTGGCCAAATTTGTACCCAACAGAAAATCCTACAGTATTGCTTGAACCAAAACGTTTGCTGAGTATGCCAATGGGCGCTTGTCTGCCGTAATTCATACAGAACATCAGCATGTTTCTATTTTTAGGCATTTGTTTCTGAACAGGCATAGACACTTGAGCCTGCGCAATGACTGAAATCAAAACAATACAAAGGGTATAAATGCTTCTAAACACAAAAGCAAATATAGGGTTTTAGCATCAATTACGACAGCAAGTTACCGTTCAATTCAATGGTATAATGGATCTGAGATTGTGGCTGCAAAGCCATGCTCACTGAACAGTATTTATTAAAAGAAAGTTCTGCCGCCTTTTTGGCTTTTTCTGCATCTATTTGTCCAGATAATTTGAACCTTATAGAGATGTCTTTATAGACCGAATGGTCTTCCACTTTTTGACTGTCTGATTCTACTTCAACTTCAAATGCAGCAATCTGTTGTCTTTGCTTCTTGAGTATGCTAATGATATCTATTGATGAGCATCCACCTACGGCTGCCAATAGGAGTTGCATAGGGCGCATGCCTTTATGATGCCCCCCAATACTTTCAGAGCCATCCATTAATAGCGTGTTATTGGTGTCATTGATGGCCTCCATTAAAAAATCGTCGTCAAGTCGTTTGATCTGCATTTTCATACGTACAAAATAAATGGGTTTTTATGTCGAATTATGTGACTGCAATCACCCAAGTGTTTGGGTCATGTTATGCAATTTGAAGTAGTAGCCTTTTGCCTCCAATAGGGCTTGATGTTTGCCTCTTTCTACAATACGGCCTTTATCCAATACAATGATTTCATCGGCATCCTGAACCGTACTTAATCTGTGTGCAATCACCAAAGTAGTTCGGCCAGTTCTTAATTGATCCAAGGCTTGTTGAACCAATTTTTCACTTTCATTGTCGAGGGCTGAAGTGGCTTCATCCAAAATTAAAATGGGTGGATTGTGCAACAATGCTCTGGCTATAGCAATTCTTTGTCTTTGACCGCCACTCAATTTACTACCTCTCTCGCCGATAATGGTATCAAAACCATGTTCAGTAGCCATAATAAAATCATAGGCATTGGCCAATTTAGCTGCTGCTTCAATCTCTTGTTTGGTGTGATTGGTTTTACCAAACAATATGTTGTTGCTGATGCTGTCGTTAAATAGGACAGCTTCCTGAGACACAATGCCCATCAATTGTCTAAGATCTGAGAGTTTGTAGGATTTAATGTTAATGCCATCAATCTCGATGCTTCCAGCATCAACATCATAAAACCTTGGCAACAAATCAGCAAGGGTACTTTTACCACTGCCGCTTGAGCCTACTAAAGCTACTTTTGAATGTTTGGGTATGTCAAAACTGATGGCATCAACTACAGGATCATTTTGATAGGCAAAACGGACTTGCTTGAATTGAATGCCAGTATGTATTCCTGAAATGGACTGAGCATTGGCCTGTTCAACAATTTTATTGTCAGCACTCAATATGGCTTCGTATCGGTCCATTCCAGCGGCGCCTCTTTGAACCATCGGGAAAGCCTGAGACAATTGTTTAAACGGTGGGATCACCTGACTGAAAATAGCAAAATAGGCTAAAAAGGCAGAGCCTGCTATGGCGCCATCAAATACCATATTGCCACCAAACCACAAGAGTACACCTGCTACAAATATGGCAAGGGATTCTGAAATGGGCGAGGCCATATCCCCCCTTTGATTGACTTTAATATTGGCTTGTGTTGAACGGTCGTTAAGGGTTTTAAATTTTTGTCTAAACACATGTTCAACCACAAATGCTTTAATGATTTTAATACCGCCTAAAGATTCTTCGAGAAAAGTCAACACTGCACTTTGTTCTTCTTGATTGCGTTTGGATTTTCTGCGCAAAGATTTGCCTAAAAGGGCAATGGAACCTGCAGCCAGTGGTAATAACACAATCACATACAAGGTGAGTTGAGGACTCATGTAAACAAGCGTCCCAATATAGAATACTATGCTGACTGGTTCTTTAAATATGGCTTCAAGTGAGGCCATTAAACTCCACTCCACTTCTTTGACATCATTGCTCATGCGCGATATGATATCGCCTTTCCGCTCATCACTAAAGTAACCAATGGGCAAGTCCATTAACTTATTGTATAAGGATTGTCTGATGTTTTGAATGACCCTATTGCGCAATATGACTAAATAATAAAGGGCCATGTACCTAGCGATGTTTTTTACCACAGTGGCCAAAACCAAACTAATACAAATTAAAAACAAGGCTTCTTGTTTGTTGTTCTGAACAAAGTCAGTCATCCAACAAATGAAATTGTTGTAGAGTGAGTTAAAGTCACTTCCCCCGCTTACCTTTTGCTTAAATGCTTCTTGGTTGTTGTTGAACATAAAATCCAATAGTGGCATGATCAAAGCCAAAGAAAACAACCCTGCAACAATTTGTATCAAATTGAACAGCATATTGAGTGCAGCTAAGCCTTTGTATGGCATGATCAGTTTCAATATGCGGGCCATGGATTTCATATGAGCAAAATAAAGGCATTTGCGTCTGAACACAAAATGACTAAACCTTTAGTTGTAAGCCTCTGTCGAAAATACAAGTCGTTATTGAAGGGGTTCAGTTACGAGTAAATCAAAATAGGCCTTGTGCCAATAAAGGGTTTCACGACCAGCTTTTTTGGGAATGAGTATACCCATTTTACACAAATGTTCTAAATACAAATAGGCGGTATGTCTGTGACAATTTAAACCTTTGCAAACATGTTGAGTGCTGATGTATGGCTGTTCAAATAAGACTTTCACTAAGGCTTCGGTGGGTAAAACATAGTCTATGTATTTGCCAATTTGCTCGGCCACAGATTTTCTGAGCATTAAATACTGTTGTAAGCAGTGTTGTAAATGTATGGCGGACTGCTCTAATACTGTTAAATACAAAGCAAACCATTGGTCCAATTGCTGGTTAACAACACCTTGTCGAATGTGGCTGTTATAAATTTCCCTTTCATGATAGATACATGCTGATAGGGGCAAAGTAGAAAAGCTTAATCCTAAGCCACTTAAAGCCATAATAGCATACTGCCGAGCCAAGGCGCCATTATGACTGATAAATGGAGCTAGTGCTCTGAGCTGAAAGTGACTAATACAGTGTTGTTGAAGCGTTGTTAAGCTTACGGGATCCAATAAGTGTTGGTGTAAATCTGCTTTCAATTTATCCAACACATTTGCGGCCGTTGGTGGCGTATACAGACACAAATTGGTATAATAGCTGACAATTTTTTGATCTGATTTATTTCTGTACAAATCAGCGGTTTTTTGTTGGGTTCGTAAAAATTCAGGTTCTAAATCTTTTAAGCCTTGGTCAGCTTGCAAACTTAGTTTGAAGGCATTGATTTGTTGAATGGTTTTATCAGTAGTTTTTGCGGCTGAACAATGGGCTTCAAAAATACGTGCATAGGCCACGGATTGGCCTTCGAGTTCAAAACTGCTTTTAAGTTCCGACAAATGCATCATTTGCATGAATGGTTGTAAAACATCTGCAGACATAGCCAGTGTAAAACCATAACACTGGTGTAAAGCTGCTAAAGTTTTTTGATGTTGTATATGCAAGGCATCGGTCATTTGAATCCGGTAATGATGGATGGGCCCCAAAGCGTTAAACGGCAGCTGAAAATTCATTTCGTGTCGAAATTATGTAATTTTTTCGACATTTAATTGGTTTATTAGCGTATTTTTTGATAAAATGTTAAGATAAGCTTTATCTGAATTCGGGTTAAAAGCAATAATTTTGTGGCGTAAAAATCAACACCCAATATGAAACAAATTTCAGAATACTTTGGTAAAAGCGTTTTCGGGCCAAAAGCCATGGCTGAATACGTGAGCAAAGAAGCCATTAAGGCGGTTAATGAATCCAGAAACAGTGGCAAACCTATGGACCGCAAATACGCGGATCAAATTGCTGAGGGCATGAAGAACTGGGCCATCGAAAAAGGTGCCACCCACTACACCCATTGGTTCCAACCATTGCGTGGTTCTACTGCAGAAAAGCACGATGCGTTTTTTGATCCTACAGGGATTGATACAGGTATTGAGGTGTTTTCGGGTAAGGCATTGGTGCAACAAGAGCCTGATGCATCAAGTTTTCCTAATGGCGGTATCAGAAATACCTTTGAAGCAAGAGGTTATAGCGCTTGGGATCCTTCATCACCAGCCTTCATTATGGAGAAAGCGAGTGGTAAAACCCTTTGCATTCCAACCATTTTCGTTGCTTATACAGGCGAGGCACTTGACTACAAAGCGCCTTTGATTAAGTCGACTAATTTTATCGTTCAAAATACAACAGCAGTATGCCAATACTTTGATAGCAATGTTAAAAATGCAAAGGTGTCATTGGGTATTGAGCAAGAATATTTCTTGGTGGATGAAGAGTTGTACCACAAACGTCCTGATTTGGTGTTTGCTGGTAGAACTTTAGTGGGCAATATGCCTGCGAAGGGTCAACAGCTCGAAGACCATTATTTTGGTAGTATTCCAGAGCGTGTGTACAATTACATGACAGACTTCGAAAAAGAGGCTTTAAAGTTGGGCATTCCGCTTAAAACCAGACACAATGAGGTTGCGCCTGGTCAGTACGAGTGTGCACCGATGTTTGAAGAGGCTGATTTGGCTATTGATCATAATTCTTTGTTGATGGATGTGATGCAATCTGTGGCCAGCAAGCACAAATTAAAAGTGATTTGGCATGAGAAACCATTCAAGGGTGTGAATGGTTCTGGTAAACACAATAACTGGTCGTTGATCACTGATACAGGTGTGAACTTGTTGTCGCCTGGTCAAAGCCCAATTGACAACTTGCAATTCTTGACCTTTTTCATTAATACGATTAAGGCGGTTCATGACCATGCAGATTTGTTGAGAGCAAGTATTGCTACTGCTGCAAACGATCACCGTTTGGGCGCAAACGAAGCGCCACCAGCGATTATGTCTGTATTTATTGGCAGTACCCTAAGCGATGTGTTAAATCAGTTTGAAACAGCTAAGGCGCCCAGTAAAACAGCTAAAGCCAGCGAGAAGACCATTAATGTTCACCGTATTCCAGAAATTTTGAGAGACAATACAGATCGCAACAGAACTTCGCCTTTTGCGTTTACTGGTAATAAGTTTGAATTTAGAGCAGTTGGTTCAAGTGACCATTGCGCTAATGCGATCATTGTTTTGAACACCATTGTGGGTAATCAATTGGCTGAGTTTAAAAAAGAAGTGGATGCTTTGATCAAAAAGAAGGTGAACAAATTGCAAGCGATTCAACAGGTGTTAAAGGGCTATGTAAAATCTTCTAAGAATATTTTGTTTGAGGGCAATGGCTATGGTGAGGCATGGGTTAAAGAGGCTAAGAAACGTGGCTTGAGTAACATTAAAACTACGCCTTATGCATTGGATGCTTACAACAGTAAAACCAGTAAAGATTTGTTTGTTAAGAACCATATTTTTAGCCAAAAAGAACTTGAAGCAAGAACTGAGATTAAGTTTGAAAATTACTTGTTGAAGATTCAAATTGAAGGTAGAATCTTGGGTGAGTTGGTGAGAAATTATGTGGTGCCTTCTGCAGTTGAGTATCAAAAGAAATTGATTGATACCATTGAGGGTTTAAGCCGTATTGGTCAGACTAAAAATGACAATAAAGCTTTGTATGCTTTGACTAAAGAGATTTCAACGCATATTAATTCTATTTTTGATCATACACATAAGATGATCGAAGAGCGAAAGAAGGCAAATAACTTGTTACATGCTGATAAGAAAGCTAAAGCGTATTGCGATAAGGTTAAACCATATTTTGATGCGATTAGAGAAAATGCTGATAAACTCGAAGAGCTGATCGACAACGATGCTTGGAAGTTACCTAAGTACAGAGATCTATTGTTCTTAAAATAAGCTAAAGCCCCGCAAGGGGCTTTTTTTTTGACTACGGATTAAGGGAACTTCCAGGCATTAGGATTTAGGGTATAGGCATTAGTGTGGTTTGTCTCAAGGGTGTTCTTCACCCTTGAGTAAATCTACAGTTTCCAACAGACGTTATAAAAACACTCTGAGGTGAAGAACACCTCAGAGACAAAGTGTTCATTTACAGCAAATGGTGTTGCTTTTGACTAATTCTTCCCTAACCCCTGACCCCTAACCCCTATCCATTTACTTCACATGAATACCTTATATTTGCTTATTGTTGAAGTTTAAATATGCATACGAATGGCTTTTGGTGTTGACGGCGCTTACCGTGTTTGTTGTGATTCAATACCTATATGGCGTTATGACTCAGCCCTATTTCTGGGATGAGTTGGGTGTATACAGTGGTGCATCCAACCATTTGTACCAACATGGTTTAAGTTTGTTGCCCAGTGCCATGCCTGACAGCCTCTCAAGAGGACATCCATTGTTT
>JBEIKN010000063.1:0-9095 GCA_040379725.1 Flavobacteriales bacterium | reverse complement strand
CTTTGAGGACGTCGTTTGATGTATTCTTTGATACCACTTCGCTCAACCTTGATTTCAATACAGGAATTTCATCCTGCATGAACAGCAACTCTCTTTTCCAATCTTCGCAAACCATGTGCAAATGTGACAATGAATCTTTCATATTATTTTGGGTTTAATACCACGAAGGTAAGTGGTCTTAAAAGGGATTTAAGTGACCCAAGTCATGAAAAGCAAGATAACGGCTGATCTTGGTTATTTTTCTAGCCTAACCCAAGTACACAAGGGCAAATGAAACCCACTTAAAGAGGGCACAACAGATTGTCCCCACTTTGATTCAACACCATAATGCGCCTTTAACAGATTGTTACCGATCAATCCATCGAGTCCCATGCTGTATAAGTTCAATAAGACAAAGCAGTTATTGGGGTCAGTTATTTTAGCACAATTGGCAATCAACTCATTGATCTGCTCTTCGAGTATCCATTTTTCACCAGAAGGGCCTCTGCCATAGGCAGGAGGATCTATAATGATGCCTTGGTAGATTTGGCCTTTATTGGCTTGTCGTTTCACAAACTTAAAGGCGTCTTCGACCACCCAGCGAATGTCTTTAACACCGCTGAGTTGTTTGTTTTCATTGGCCCAACTGACGATGTTTTTAACTGCATCCAAATGGGTCGTGTCTGCACCTGCATTGGCTGCTACAATACTTGCAGCACCTGTATAGGCAAATAAATTCAGCACTTTAGCTTGTTGACCTATACGTCTAACTTGATCATCAATAAAATGCCAATTACTGATTTGTTCAACAAACACACCGGTATGACCAAATGAAGTACAAGAGACTTTTAACACCAAGCCCAAGGGCGGATATTCTATGGTCCAACTGCTGGGGACTTGTTTATAAAAAGTCCAACCGCCATTTTCATTATTTGAATCTCTATGACTTTTTTTACTGTTGTCTCTAACAAATTTAGCATGGGCTTGTTTTTGCCATTCTGATTCAGGCAGTTGCTTTGGCCACAAAGCCTGAGGTTCTGGACGAATCAAAACAATTCGACCAAATCGTTCAAGCTTTTCGCCCAATCCACTATCAATTAACTGATAGTCTTTCCATGCATAAAACGGCTCAATCATTAATTTAAATCTTGAAGAACTCTAACGGCCTCTTGCAAATGAATGTCTTTTTCGAATGATTTATTCCAATCGTTCTTGATTTTCAGTTTATTCGCATCTGCTTTTACTTGATTCAAATCTGAACTGCAATTAACGATGTTCATCGCTTTAACAGACTTAATTAAATCATCGTACAATTTATTATCTTGTTCAATTTGCTTCATTTCTTGTTGGAATGCACTCAACTGAAGGGTAAACAAGTGTTTTTGGTTTTGAACTTGAATTTTCTTGGCCATACGCTCAATTTCATTGAATATTGGATTTTGAGCTATGCGTTTGCTGCTGTTCTGAACTGCTTTTGAAATGGCTTTACTGCAATTATTTGTAATCACATAATTAGCCGCTTGAATGCGATCAGATTTTAATGCAAATGGATTTTCTTTCTCGCCATATTCTAAATAATGATAACGATCTGGCATCAGTATATCTGGTGTCACGCCTACCAATTGAGTGGTGGTACCATTGATGCGGTAAAACTTTTGAATGGTGATTTTTAATGAGCCTAAATGATCTGACTCACTGACTGCAAAGGCATCGTCTAAATCAACAAATCGCTGAACAGTGCCTTTGCCAAAAGTGGGTGTACCAACAATGACTGCACGTTTGTAATCTTGCATAGCTGCTGCTAAAATTTCTGAAGCTGAAGCGCTGTTTTCATTGACCATAATCGTCAAAGGGCCAGACCACAATACGGATGGTTTTCTGTCGTCTAGTATTTCAGGTTCACCATCACGTGGCTTAACCAATGAGATGGGACCTTTGTCAATAAACATACCGCCAATTTCAACAACATCCCCCAATGAGCCGCCGCCGTTATTTCTTAAATCCAAGATAATTCCTTTGACCTTGTCTTTCTTTAATTTTTCTATTTCAACGGCAATATCTTTGGCACATGATCTACCATTGCGATCGTTCATATCGACATAAAAAGATGGCAAATTGATGTACCCATATTTCTGTTTATCTTGTATGATAATGGCTGATTTGGCATAACTATCTTCCATCACTACCACTTCTCTAACAATGGGAATAATCTGAATACTCTCATCTAATTTTTTAACGGTTAATTTAACAACAGTGCCTTTTTTACCTCTGATGAGTTTAATGGCATCATCTATTTTCATATTGGTAACATCAACAGCTTCTGCATCGCCTTGTGCCACCTTGAGTATAATGTCTCCGGCTTTTAATTGCCCTTGTTTGTAACTAGGGCTGCCTGGCACAATGGCCGCTACCTTTAGATAACCATCTTTTTCTTGCAACTGAGCGCCAATGCCTTCTAACTTTCCACTCATTCTGATATCAAAGTTTTCTTTATCAGCAGGTGGAAAATAGTTGGTATGCGGATCAAACATTTCTGTCATGCAATTCATATACATGCTCAATAAATCTGATCTGTCAAATTTTTTAATTCTAGAGAACCAATCATTTTGATTTCTGAGCACTTCCCTTCTAGACTCTGCCTCTAAGCTATCATAAGATTTCATTTTAATGATGGTGTCTTTTCTGGCAATGGCTTTTTCTTGTACATCCAATTTACGGGCTAATTTTTCGAGTACTTGTTGTTTTATTGCCTTTTGCCAATAGAGCATCTGCTCCTGCTCATTATTTAAGAAACTAGCACTGTCTTCATTGAAGTCTAAATAATCGTTGGTTTCAAAATGAAATGCTTGATTTAAGATTTGATTGCTCCAAATGGCCACTTTATTGACGCGTCTTTTATGCATCAAATTAATTTTATCAAAAAACACATAACTACCAGCCTTTGCCTGATCGTCTAACAACAATCTGAAGGCGGCCAATGTATCGATATCAGCCTGCAAGAAAAACCGTTTATCGTTGTCTAATCGATCAATATACAAATCAAACAACTGAGCAGAAAAATCATCGTTTATGGCTTTTGGTTCATAGTGGTAATTTTCAAGAATTTCAACTAGGGCCTGAGAGAGTTTGGTTTCGTTTTGCTCTTCTTTAAAGCAAAAAGCCAAAGACAAAGCAATAAGTGTCGGAATGATTAACAAAAAACGTTTCATGAAATGGAATGAGTTATTATGGGGTAACAATATTATTTACTAGGTGGTAATGGTTCAGGCATTTTATCATTTGGAACCATTTGAATTGGCGCAGCATCTGAAGGCATGGGCATGTTTTCTAGTCCTAAAACTTCTTTGCCTTGTTCAAATACAACATCAATAGGTATGTTTTTACTTAACAATTGATTCAGGTCTTTTTGTAGCTCTGGCAATATTTTACCTTTTGTTTCAATTAGATTTTTAACCCCTTCTAAATCGCCATCGCCCTGTAATTTTAGAATCAATTTGGACAAATCTTCCATAGCCATTTTCATGGCATTGAAATCGATTTTGTAATAGCCCGTTTTAGCCTCTTTAATAAAGGCACCTTTCTCTTTAAAATAATTGAAGCGAATCATATTAGCCTGACCATGAGCACTGGCTGCACCAAAGCGCACTGATCTAAATATACCGGCCATGAAGGTCACATAGTAGTCCATTAATTCACCTTCCGTCAAGACTTTTTTATCGTATAGTTGGGTAATCATGTACAGGCCTAAAATATCAGCCTTACCTTCTTCTAAGGCGCTGTAATAAGGGCCTAATGCCTCCCTGACAGTTCCTTTACCGTTGATGGTATTTTTAATCCCTAAACCGTGAGCCACTTCATGGAACATGGTATTTGCAAAAAACGCATTGAAGGTCACATGGGCCCTTTGACTTGGATGCACCAATGCATTGGCTATTGGCAACATGATGATATCAAATTTAGCCTGTATGGTGTTTTTAAATTGGCTTCTTCTAGTGCCTTTTTCAATTTGAAGTTGTTCGTCATTAGGTAAATTAACGGCAATGGTTTTACTCCCTGAATTACAATCACCGCCATAATAAATCACATCATAAGCATTCAATTGACTACTACTACCAGCTTTTTCAGCTTTGTACTTGGCATCAACGGGTAAATTACTTTGAAGTTCCGGAAGGTATGCAACGTATTTATCTAGTTTTTTACTCCATTCCATGTCTTTCACTAAAACGTATGATTCATAAGCGGTTTTAGTCCCAAACAATTTGTCTTCATAATTTTCTATAGGGCCGATGATGATATCAAATTGATTGTCTTTCATATCAAGCCACATTCTATCACTTGCATCATATTGATTGCTCAATAAGGCTTCTGACCTGGCTCTTAAATATCTGCAAAAACCTGAATCTTTGAACATTGAACTGGCTATCTTTAAACACATTGAGGCTTCTCTTAACGGTTGCTGATACGCTTCTGAATATGGCAATACTTTTAACTTACCGTCTTCTCTTACGATAATGGTATAGGGATCCTTCTTTTTAGGATCTTGTAATTGATTAAATTCCTCTATCGTCATGTCTTGAGGATAAAAATTTGCGCCTAGTGGTTTGGCGCCTATCCCTTTAATAAAAGGTTTGTTATCGTCGAGTCTATCCCATGGTCCATAATTAATGTTCATGTACTTGAAAGCATTCCCTGAACGCAAAGTATCGGTGATTGGATGACCAGCAAAAGCTTGTTGTCTAAATATTTCATCCATTAACTCAGCTGCTCTAATCAATTGCTTTATGCCTTCTCTTTCGAACATATCAATTTTTGAAACATCTGTGGTTAATTTCACAGATTTGTAAGCGTCTAATTTCATCTTTAAGCTGTCTTTTGCAGCCAAAAGAGATAGTGCAGAAAAGCAAAGAGCAGAAAGCAGTATTTTTTTCATATCAATAGATTCCTCAAATATACGCTAATTTGAGGTCCAAAAAACATGCCAAAGCCGAATCCTTCAACAACTATTAAACCATTAATTGGTATTGATTTCCTGGCAATAATTTGATCCACCCTTTGAATTCTAATTGAAGCAATTCTACAGAGAGTTGTTGAACTGGAATCATAGTGGCATAATGAATATAATCAATATGCGTATGTCCCTGTTCAATGGCATTAATTATTTGCAAAGCTTTTTCACTTAAATCTGATGGCTTAAAAAAGGCTTGATTCTGAACAATCTCCTTATGATTGACTAAGCCGATGTCAAATAGTAAATCTTGAATGTTGGTAATAATACCAGCCTTGTTCTGTCGAATCAATTGATTACAACCCTTACTGTATACATCATTGGCTTTTCCTGGCAAAGCAAACACATCTCTGTTATACTCATTCGCCCATTTTGCTGTAATTAAGCTACCTCCACTAACGCCACTCTCAATGACCAAAGTGACATGACTCATGCCTGCAACAATTCTATTGCGTTCAGGGAAATGCTCTTTTTTAGGTGCCATTAAACAAGGGTATTCTGAAATGATTGCACCTTTTTTCAAAATCTGCTCAATCAAATCTCTTTTATATTGCGCTTGCTCAAAGCATAGCCCCTGAGCCAAGACAGCCACGGTATCAATTTGATTTCTAAGGGCTGCTTTGTGGGCATTTGTATCTGTTCCTGAAGCCATGCCACTAACAATCATAAGATTATAGGGTTTCAAAGCTTCATGCAATGCATCAACAAAACGACGACCATAATCTGTGGATTGTCTGGTCCCAACAATGGCAATGGTTTTTTTGTGGTGATTTTTCAACGTACCCTTGACGTAAATCAATCCAGGCCCATCGTCACAATGTCTAAGTTGATTGGGATAATTAACATCATCGTGCATCAACAATTGAATATTATTATCCTTACACAACAACAATTCTTGCTCCAGCATTGACCATTGATCAAAGTCTCTGATGGATTGGGCCAATCTTTCTGGAAGACCTATCTCTTTGATTAATGTTTGTTTACTTAACTTAAAAAGTTGCTCAGCGTTAGCGGTATTGGGCAGCAATTTTTTAAAGGTTTTATCGCCTATGCCTTTAACCTGCTTCAAGGCTAATGCATATTTTAATGCTTCTAAATTTTCCATAGACCATGTTCATCACATTGTCTGTGAAAATAAACTGTTAAACCTTAGGCTGAACGATTGCTTTGACGAATGAACTTATTTCTTAAGAGCAAGAATAGAAAAGTCTGTATCTACAGCCTTCATGGTGTTACTTAACTTACCCAAGCCCGTGATTTCCATTTCAACAACATCATCGGCTTTTAACCATTGAACAGGGTAATTAGGGTCATTAAGCAAGCCTGTACCGTTTAATTCTAAGAAGCAACCTGTACCCACAGTACCTGAACCTATAACATCTCCAGCAAATACATCAACGCCATAAGCACAACGTTCAATGATTTCAGCAAATGTCCAATCCATATCTGCTACATTGCCTCTACTCACCTCAATCCCATTGACTTTACAGGTCATTTTAAGGGAAAAACTATTGCCAACATGTCCAGATTTTGCTGAGGTTTTATACTGCTCTAGTTCATCAGGGGTTACCATATAGGGTCCAATAACGGTTGAAAAATCTTTGCCTTTTGCTGGACCTAAATTTAAAAGCATTTCTTCCATTTGCAAGGTTCTAGCACTCATGTCATTCATGATCATATAACCCGCAATGTATTGATCAGCGTGTTCCGCTTTAATGTTGCGACCCTTTTTACCCAAAACTACTGCAGCTTCTAATTCAAAATCTAGCTTGTTGAAATGGTCAGGCATACACCAAACATCGCCAGGCCCTTGAACCGCGTTATGATTGGTAAAATACATAATTGGATAAGAATCAAATTCTGGTATCATAGGCACCTTGCGATTTCTACGAGCTGCTTCAACGTGTTGTCTGAATGCATAACCGTCTCTACAACTAGTTGGGTTGGGAATTGGCGCTAATAAATCAGTTTGACTGAAAATGGCACTTGGTTCAAATTGACCATTCTTAATTTTAGCTTCAAGACCTCTCATAAGGTCCATACCTTTCTCTTCTAATTGAAGAAACTGTAGCATATTATTAGGCAGTTGAGCCTCTAATTGATGTACATCAAAAATTTGATCTTGTATTAGTATGCCTAATAATGGCTGTTGTTGAGCGGATTTATAAGTTACAAGTTTCATGTGTTTGTTAAAACGTTGACAAAAAAGATTTTAAGCCAGAAATATTAGGAACACTCATGTTATCAGCACCCAATTGATTTGATAATAAAATGGAGAACCAGTCGGTTGTATAAATCAATTCGTATAGGTCATGAATGCTATTGCCGCTAACTGGCATTTCATACACCAAATTGCCTTGCTTTTCGAGCAATTGTTTTAAATAGGCAAAGCGTCCATTGTTGCGGTCATTTGAACAACTGTTTAGAAATATGAAATTACTTGGCACTAATCCATAATAGGTTTCAAACACATTATGATTCGCTTCTGGTATAACATTCACGAAGGCTTCACGTTTGGCATTTTCTTGTATTTGTTGAGCAAATCGCGTACCAATGGCTTCAGTATGTAAATCTGTGATAAGGACAAATTTATGGTCCAAGGAATTTGAAAAGTGTTGAAGAGCAGATTGGGCTTTTTCTTGATGGGCTTCAACTTGATAGATATCTTTTAATGCTGTCAATGCTGAAGGCAATGACAAAGCAAACAACTCAGACAAAATCAATAAATTGTAGCTTAATGAAAAGCCAAGAGCCATTCTTGGTTGATACCCTTTTTCAATTTCATACAAGGGATATGCATCGCGCTTTGCCCATTCACTGAGGGTGCCGCCAGAACTGATACAAATGATTGGGCATGATTTTGCTTGAGCAGCTTTGTACATTGTCAAAGTCTCTTCAGTCTCGCCGCTGTAAGAGCCCAAAACTACCAGTGTTTTTTCGTTGGCATAATTTGGCAAAGTATAGTCGCTGAATACTTCGATGGGTAGACTAGCTTTGTCTAAAAAGTAGCCCCTTGCAATTCTTCCGCCAATCCCTGAACCACCAAGTCCACCAATTAAGACATGATTAAATTGTTGAGCTGATAATCCATGTGGTTTATAGCCGTCCAATGCAAATTGGATCTGATGAAAAAAGTGACTTAAAGCATATTCGTGATTAATAACCATGGTCTAATTGTTAAGATGTGCGAAAATAGCCATTTAGGTTTTTAATTGAAAATTTTATTGTAAACCTTAACTTTGTAACAACTTTGAATAACGAAGAAACTTTTGATGAACAGGACTTATACGAACACTTTCGGTTTGTAGCGGATAAAGGACAAGAGCCTATGCGACTGGATAAATTTGTAACCATGCGCATTGAAAATGCCACCAGAACAAAAGTTCAAAAGGGCATTGAAATTGGCAGTGTTTTAGTCAATCAAAAAACAGTTAAAAGCAATTATCAAATCAAGCCCAACGATTTAATTACGGTCGTTCTGCCAAATCCCCCGCGCAACCCTGAATTAATTCCTGAGAACCTCCCAATTAATATTGTATATGAAGATGCAGAGCTTGTTTTAGTCAATAAAGTTGCTGGCATGGTGGTTCATCCGGGTTATAACAATTATACAGGTACACTTGTCAATGCACTTTTGTTTCACTTCAATCAATTGCCGGAATTTTCTGACGACATGCGACCAGGTTTAGTGCACAGAATTGACAAAGATACTTCAGGGCTATTGCTGATAGCTAAAACAGAAGATGCCTTAGTTCACCTTGCAAAACAATTTTACGACCACTCTATTACAAGACAATACCGCGCTTTGGTTTGGGGCAATGTGAAAGACGAAGAAGGCACTATTACTGGTCATATTGGTCGCGACCTAAAAGACAGAAGATTATCAGCAGTCTTTTCGGATGGCAGCCTAGGTAAACATGCTGTAACCCACTACAAAGTATTAGAACGCTTTGGCTTTTGCACGTTAGTACAATGTGAATTAGAAACAGGTCGCACGCATCAAATTAGAGCGCACATGAAACACATTGGCCACACTTTATTTGCAGACGAAGCCTATGGCGGTCATAAAATTTTAGCCCACAGCAAATTACCCAAATACGAAGCATTTATT
>JBEIKN010000062.1:0-9163 GCA_040379725.1 Flavobacteriales bacterium | reverse complement strand
TGACAGCTCCATTTGGGAACAATTCTACATCATTGACTTGACTTGCTGAGTTGTATACTCTAGTAAAAGTTACACCAGCATCTGTACTTCTCCAAAGACCCGTACTATGTGTTCCTACATACAAAGTATTGGTGTCAACTGGCGAACATTTCACTGACCATGTCATGGTAAAATTGCTGTTATTGGTCGAAGCCAATTGAGTAAAGTTCAAACCACCATCAGTAGATTTGAATACCCCAGCTCCGTTTAAATCGGCACTGTTACCGGATGCTTCACCTGTGCAATAATACATCACCTTAGGATTAAACGGATTTTGGTGCATGTACATCACACTTGGGGACAATGCCTGATCATTAATTGGTCGCCATGTGGTGCCGGCATTTTCAGAGATAAAAACACCACCGCTGGCACTGCCAATTAGTATTCTATTTGGGTTTGAATAATCTATAATGATGCCTCTTATGCGACCTGCCACGTTACTTGGCCCCAGTTCATAAACATTTTTAAGTGCAGCTGACATACCACGCTTATTGGCTGTATTTGACCAATTGTATTGGCTCATGTCTGGCAAAACATTGCTGCCGTTGGTTTTAATATACAACCATTGCTGGTAATACCCCGGAAGGGTTTGTTTGGTTTTGGGCGCATGTTTGAATGCGTTGCATGAAAACAAGATTAAAACAGTCGCAAATAATAAGTAACGCAAAGACTTCATATACACAAAAATAATAAAAGCCATCGGATTTCGAGCACATGATTTAACTTTGCCCAATGATTGAAGAAATAAATCAGGAGATATGCACTTTTGCATCAGGTTGCTTTTGGTGCACTGAAGCCGTTTTTCAAAGATTAACTGGGGTAAAAAAAGTTGTCAGCGGTTATACTGGAGGACAAACAGACAACCCTACATATGATGACATTTGTACTGGTAATACAGGGCATGCTGAGGCTGTTCAAATTACATTTGACCCCCATGAAATTGACTATAAAACTTTGTTAAAGGTGTTTTTTACCACCCATAATCCATGTACCCTCAACAGACAAGGTGCCGATATTGGCACACAATACCGCTCAGCTATTTTCTACCATTCAGAGGCTCAAGCCAAAATGGCTCAAGAGGTGATTCAAGAACTTTCAGATATGCACATTTTTGAGCAAGCGATTGTCACTGAAATAACAGCTATCGGTCAATTTTATCCTGCAGAAGATTATCACCAAAACTATTACAATGACAACCGCAGCAGAAACAGTTATTGCATGGTGGTGATTGACCCTAAAATGAATGTATTAAGAAAACAATTTGCGCATCTTTTAAAGCCTTAGGCTTAACGACGGGCTTTCATGTTGTTCATGTTTTTCATCATTTTCTTCATGTCATTGAACTGAGTCAACAACTTATTGAGGTCTTGAATATTACGACCACTGCCTTTGGCAATTCTGGTCTTTCGTGATGCATTCAACAAATCAGGATTTTGACGTTCTTCTGGTGTCATTGATTGTATTAATGACTCGATACCTTTAAAGGCACCTTCATCAATGTCTAAATCTTTAATTTTATTACCAACACCTGGTATCATAGCCATCAGATCTTTGATGTTACCCATTTTCTTGATCTGTTGTAATTGCTGAATAAAATCCTCAAAATCAAAATTGTTTTTGCTGATTTTTTTATTCAATCGTTTGGCTTCTTCAACATCATAAACTGATTGAGCTCTCTCAACCAAACTGACAACGTCACCCATGCCCAGAATTCTACTGGCCATACGATCAGGGTAAAACAAATCAAGGGCTTCTAATTTTTCGCCATTACTGACAAACTTGATGGGTTTGTTGACCACTGATTTAATAGACAAGGCCGCACCACCTCGGGTATCCCCATCCATTTTACTCAACACTACGCCATCAAAATCTAAACGATCGTTAAAATTCTTAGCCGTATTGACAGCGTCTTGACCTGTCATCGCATCGACAACAAAAAGGATCTCATTTGGCTTGATGCTTTGTTTGATGTCAAATATTTCTTGCATCATTTGCTCATCAATACTCAAACGACCAGCAGTATCTATGATGACGACATTTTTATTGTGCTCTTTGGCATACTTCAATGCATTTTGAGCAATTTCAATTGGGTTTTTATTGTCTATTTCAGTGTAAACATCTGTTTGAATAGATTCACCCAAAACCTTCAATTGCTCTATTGCCGCAGGCCTGTATACGTCGCATGCCACCAATAGTGGTTGACGCCCTTTTGACTTAATGTATTTTGCCAATTTACCTGAAAAGGTGGTTTTACCAGAACCTTGCAAACCCGCTATCATAATGATGGCCGGACTCCCATTCATAACGATGTCTTTTTGCTCACCGCCCAATAATTGCACCAATTCGTCGTTGACAATTTTGGTGAACAATTGACCAGGTGACACACTGGTAAGCACATTTTGCCCCATGGCTTTTGTTTTTACCAAATCCGTAAACTCCTTGGCAATTTTAAAGTGCACGTCGGCATCAACCAATGCTCTTCTGATTTCTTTTGTGGTTTCTGCAACGTTGATCTCAGAAATTCTACCTTGGCCTTTTAGATTTTTAATGGCCTTCTCTATCTTTAAACTTAAATTTTCAAACATGCTTGTGTCTGCTCTTAAAAGCTCTGCAAAAGTAAGTTAAAAACGCTTTATCTCAAAAGGGTGAATACCCCATGGACATCAAAGGTTGTAACCCCATCTAATGCAAGGGCTTGAATGCGGTAAACGTATTGTCCATCAGGACACAATTTGCCTTGATAATGCCCATCCCAGCCTATATTCAAGTCATTGGATTCAAACATTTGCTGACCCCAACGGTTAAAAATCGTCATATGAAATGATTTGATCGGATGTCCTACTTGATTGAAAATAAATATGGCTTTGGGCAAAAAGACTTCGTTGATGCCGTCCTTATTAGGGGTGAAAACATTCGGGACGGTGATTTTAGCATTGGCAATCACACAAAAACAATTGGATACACTCTCAATATATTGACTGCTGTCTTTTATGGCTTTGACAAGAAAACATACTGAATCTTCGAGGTTTTCTTTTGAAAAATCATAGTCCATTTGGTTTTGTGATTGCGGCAATTGAGCAATCAATTTAAAACTGTCTTGACGTCTCACAAAAACTTGATAGTCTTTTATACCAGCTATCCATTTTTGATAAGGACTCCAATTTAATTTTGCGGTATAATCCTGAGCTTTTCCCTTTAGGACAATGGTCGTTTGAGGTAGTGACTTTGGTGATTCTGAACCACAATGATCAACTGCTCTAACAGTATAGGTATAGGCATTGTTTCTGGTATCTAATTGTTTGTGATCAATCAACCCGAATGTATCTGTTTGTGCATAATACGAATTGGTACTACCCCCAGGGAAGGTTTTACTGATGATGTAATGATCCACGTTTTTCACTTTAGTATAAGGTGCCCATTGGGTATAAGTCAATTGATTTGGCAACACAGTGGTTCTAATAATGTCTACAGGTTTAGAAGGATAAACATAATTTGGCGACTTGCATACCTGATTACTTGCAGATCGATAGACCCCATTGCGTTGAATGGCTTCAACATAGAAACAATAGGTATTCGGGCACAGCAAATCATTTTTGTATTGGGTGGTATTGCCTGAAACCGAATCAAACAACTGAAAACTCGAGGCATTAACACTTCTGTATATGCGGTATCTGGCCACATTATTTGGACCCCAACCTTCATAGGGCAGCCAACTAAGATCAAGGGTATTGCTCGAATCGTTATTGACATTCAATAAGATGGTACAATGCGGATAAGAGGCTGCGCCTAATTGATTACAAACGTCATTGATTTTCATGACATAACAATACCTTGCTGCATTGACATTTATACCGGTTGATTTCAATAAAGTAGTTTGGGTATCCTTTCTTATTGCACTTGAATACACCAAATTGTATTGATTAGAATTGTCACGCATCAATTGATACGCACTAAAATACCTTTGCGTATTTTGAGCCCATTTAACAGAGACATTGTTATTGGCATCTACGCTCACAAAGTGCAAATTACCAGATGGGATCCCAGCTGTATCATGCACATATACCAGATGTTTGGCCGTATCGCTACAACTGTTCTGGTCAAAGCCGATTAAAGTAACAAAACTGTTTAAGGATTGACTGAAACCGTATTTTGGAGACAATGAACTTGAGGTGTCGTTGTATACATAGTTCTGTCCAAAATCCCAACGCCATTGTTGGACAGTTTTTTTGCCAAATTCTTTAGCTAAAAATTGAACGGTATTCTGATAACAAATACTGTCTTTGCTTTGCGTAAAATCAATGATTGGATGCTCGTAGGATCTTATCCAAACAGATTGTTTTAATGTATCTGTACAGGCATTATTGGCAGTAGTAATCAATGTGGGCGCATAGGTGCCTGCTAAGTAATTGTGTTTGTTTGAAAACCCAACGTAATCCACTTGTTGATCGCCCTCATAGTCCCATTCACTTTTAACGGCACCAACTGAGTTATTTCTGAAAGTAACCAGCAAATTAGAACAGCCAGTATCATTGTTCACTGTAAACTTTGATTGAGGGCCCCTCAAAACAGCAATGGTATCGCCAACAAATTGGGCAAAGCAGCCAGTAGAATCTAGTATAGACATGACAGGCACATAAAATGCTTTAGCAAGTGCGCGATCAAATACTTTGTAGTTGTGTCTGTCTATATTCACTGAATCTAGAACAGAGCCATCGCCATATTCCATAAAACACTTTTTAAAATATTGACTTTGGTTATTAAAAGTCACTTTTAAAGGTTCACAACCTTGTTTGACATTAACACTGAATTGCGGAATTGGCCCAATAATTCTGATATAATTTTGTTTTTCTACTGTATCAGAACAACCATAAGCTTGCACCATCAATTTTACACTGAGTCCATTTGGCCCGGTATTTTTGGTCAATAAAAAAGCCGTATTACTTGAGGTGGTTTTTATGGTATCTTGATGATTGATTAACCAAGTATAGGCTAGGATGGCCGGATGCTTTTGTGCATTTAAACGGGCTATTATGGGTGCACAATAACTCAAAGTATCTGGACTTTTAAATTGTGCAGAAATACTATTCACATAAAGGGTTTGATAGGTCGTATCATTACAAGCACCGTTGCCATACACAATTAACCCAAGTTTGAACACACCTGGCCGTTTGAATTGTATTTTTGCATTTTTGCTGGTGTCAGAAGGCAAAAACACTGCTACAGTTGTTGAGTCTTTTAAAAACCATTTATACTGAATAGCATCTTTATCAGAACGGTTGACCAAATCTAATGGCTTATTGACACAGGCGTAGTTACCAGGTTGGAAATCAGCATAAACACCAGCGGTTACTCTTGGCAATCCCATTGAATCTTTGCATAAAGAAGCATGCGAATACACTACTTTAAAATCATACTGCCCTGACTTTTTGAACCAATACGTACTTGGATTAGCACTTGGCTGTCTATTCGCAACAGTATTGGTATCATATGGATTGCTATACCAATAAGCCAAACCTAAGCCGTTGTTATTTTTAAAATTATAATTGAAGCTAGCCTTTGATTGAGCCTTACTAAAAAAAGGATTACAGCCTTTGAGGGTCGAAAACTGTGCCTCTAATTTTACCCCACTGACTTTGACCACAGTCGTTAATTGAAAAGTATCAAAACAGCTACCGCTTTTTGAAGAGCGGTTGTATTGAATGGAATAGGCACCTGGTAGAACTGCAGCATTGATCGAATCGCCTGTAAATGCATACTGAATAGATGAACTGTCCTTGTGTTTAAAAATCCAATAATGATTAAATGTTTTATAGTAATTGGTGTCTTTATAATACACACGAACACGGATGTTTTGTTTGGTACAAACCAATGTGTCAAATACTTTAAATTGAGGCTTTGGTGAACCCACCCAAATGGCTTTAGGCAGTATAAGAGAGTCTTTACATCCAATAACATTATAGGCTAAAAGCTTAACTGCATGATAACCAGTATCGTTTAAAACCACATTGGCTTGAGTATGCGTATCGCGTTTGATGACATTGCTGTTACGGTCAAAAAAGGTCCATTGATAATGGTTGGAAACTTTAGGACTGCCTGACAATGTTTGATTCAACATTTGAATGGTTTCGCCCTTACAGGGTGTTAAGGGTTGCCATGAAAAAAGGGGTTTAAGGGGTTTTACGGTTATTGCCTTTTTCACCCAAACAGTATCGTTACAGGCATTGCTGCCCTTACAAATAAGCCTATAGTCAAATTGTGCATATTGATTAGGCAAAAAGAACGCATTGTTTTGATTGCTGTTAAATACAGAGATGTTTGGCGCTGAAGAATTGAATACATCCCATACACAGGTATAAGCAGAGGGCGCATTGATCTTACTAGAATCCAACAATTTGATCGTATCTGTTGGTAAACAAGTCTTGTCTAATGGTAAAAAAGGTTTGGCAATTGGCCCGTTAACACTTAATACAGATGCATAAGTCTTTGACGATACACACCCATTAAAGGTATCCGACAAAACCAAGCTGTATTTCCCCAATTGAAGACACTGTAATTTAAAACTTGATGCAGAAAGGGTTTGACTATTCACACCAGAAGGTGACCAACGACTCTGAACCTGTTTAGAACGTATATTATTGACGGTTAAAAGTATGTTTTGATGACCACAAATAGAAGGCTTACTGAGACTCATACTCAATGGCAAGGTATCTGCAAACTGAAGATAATTTAATTTTACATGTTCAAACACACAGCCTTGTTGGGTTGTTGCAATCAATTTGACCGTAAAACTGTCTTTACTGTTGTATAAGACACCATTGGCATTAACACCGAATTTCAAACTTGGACTTGCCCCAGGAAACTGCCATTTCCATTGACCCATTTGAAAGGCACTTGAATCTGTTAAATTGGTGAATTGAAGGCTTTGAGGAATGCACCCTGAACGTTTGTTGACAGTAAAATTAACTGACATTGAATCCGATACAAACATGGCGCTATCAAAAGTAGCTTTGCCCTCACAGCCAAAACTATCCTTCATAAATAAGGACATGGATTTGTATCCCTGTGGTCCTGAAAATCTAACATAAAAGGATTTAGGTGCCTGACTGTATAATTGATTTTGAATCAACCAATCTCTAGAGATGGTTTTTGAGGTAATATCGCTCAGTAAAAAACTATCATTTGCATGGCATTTTACAGCTTTGTCCAGACTGAATAAAGGTTTAGGAATTGGCTTTGCTTGCACGATGTTTTTGGCTGTAAAAAAACAGGTACTACCATTGGGGTAAGTCAGTTTGATTTTGACATTGTAGTTACCTGCAACAGTGTACAATTTGGTAAAAGTACTG
Organism: Flavobacteriales bacterium; assembly: GCA_040379725.1. GTDB lineage: Bacteria > Bacteroidota > Bacteroidia > NS11-12g > UBA955 > JABMMZ01. The sequence goes on along the minus strand of JBEIKN010000062.1, from coordinate 1,778 downwards.
TCTGCAGATATGTAGCCTGAACCAAAATCCCACTCAAAAGTAGTTCCAGCAGGAAATTGGTGCACTTTAAAGCGAATGATTTTAGGCACACACACCACTGTGTCATCAGAGGTCAAATACACTTTCCCGCACTGAGCAAATGCGTTTTGTTGCAAAGCAAACAAGAAAAAGAACCATATAACAAATCGCTTGTTAGACATGGGTTTTGAGACTCAAAAATACAACAAATTCAGCAGAACTAAGTAAAATATACTACTTTTGCATTACAATGAAACATTCCAATTTTACAGCTTTAAAAACACTTACAGCGCTATTGGTCATTTTGCTTGCATTACTTGCCTGTAACAAGCCACAAAACAATGACAACTGGAAAACGGTATATGAACAAGCGTACAAAGCCCATGATTACCAAACAGCCTTGGTTGCACTTAACCATCTGATCTTGACAGACAGCAGTAATTGTAAAGTCTATTATGATTCAATGGCATTGTACTACATCAAAAAACAACACAATTACCAAGCTGGACAATTATACGTTGACAAAGGTTTAAAATTAGACCCAAACAATTTTAATTTATTGGAGTATAAAAGCATCTTTTTGAGTGCTGACGGTCAAATTGAAGACGCCAGAAAATTATTAATCAAAGCTTATGAATTATCAAAGTTGAACAAGCATTTATACATGTATGCTACCACTTTTGCTAACGAGAAAAAGATGGAAGAATACAGCCAAATTGTTAATGGCATTTTAAACAATCCTACAAGTAACCCTGAAAAAGTTGAAGTATCTATTGACGATAATAACTCACAAATGATTGAGTTGAAAGCTTTGTGTTATCTTGACAAAGCTAAGATTGCTAAAAGCCCAACAATGGTAATGACTTACCTTGATTCTGCATTAATGCTTGAACCTAATTACCAGGAAGCTTTATACTATAAAAATCAGTTTTCAGGCAACCAAACACCGCGTTAAACACGGGGTTTCCAATTGACTTCTGCTATATTTTGAACTTGGGCTACTTTTCTAGCCAAGACAAATAAATAATCAGATAATCTGTTGATGTATTTGAGAATGTTAGGGTCAACATGTTGCAATTCATCCAATTGAACGATTAAACGCTCCGCTCTTCTACACACACATCTTGCCACGTGGGTTTGAGCGATTTCTGCACTACCCGCCGGTAAAATAAAGGCTCTCAATTCAGGAAGTCCTTCATTCATGGTGTCAATGGCAGATTCTAGCATTTCAATATCGGTTGACTTCAAATCAGGCACCACCATTTTACTGCCAGGTGCTGATGCTAACAAACTACCCAAAGTAAACAATCGGTCTTGAACTTCAGACAATAAATGTGTATTCAAGTCATCTGAAACAAATGACCTCAATATGCCAATATGTGAGTTAAGTTCATCAATAGTGCCATAGGCCTCAATGCGCACATGGTGTTTTGAAACTCTGTCACCTCCAATAAGTGAAGTTTGACCTTTATCGCCGTTTTTAGTGTAAATTTTCATTGGTATTACTTAGAAACAAACTAATCGACTTTTTGTTCGAATTTGGTATTCATTTGATCTGATTCAACTTTTCCATCGCGAATTCTTACTATACGTTTGGCATGCAAGGCGATATCTTCTTCGTGGGTCACTAATATGATGGTATTGCCTTTCGCATGAATCTCTTTAAACAATTGCATGATTTCAATAGATGTTTTGGTATCGAGATTACCTGTTGGTTCATCGGCCAATAAAATACTTGGGTTGTTGACCAAAGCCCTTGC
>JBEIKN010000061.1:0-9177 GCA_040379725.1 Flavobacteriales bacterium | reverse complement strand
TGACTTCACTCTGATTAGTTCAAAATCCATAGTGAAGATAGATCTAAATTCTAAAATCTTTTTCTCCACTCTAGTGAAAAAGGTACATGGATTTCAGGGAAAGCACAAGCAAGTTCATTATGAGTAATGTATGTTGATTGTTTTCTAAAACCACATACAACAAACCGCCATCGACAGCTTTTAAATACTGAGGCTCTTGTCGGTTATTGCCAACAACTACATCTTTAATCATTTGAGTCCCTTGCTCAGTGCCATCGCTCTTCCAAACCTCGACACCATGAATGCCATCATTCGCTAAAAAATACAACAAGCCATCAACATACGTCAATTGTTTTGGGCTGTAATTGGTTTTGCCATGATTGATGTCTTTGATTCTAATGGTCCCTTTTTCTGTACCATCAGACTTCCACAATTCTGTACCTTTATCGGATTCGTATGCCGTAAAATACAGAAGACCATTACCGGCACAAAGTTGATTTGGCATTGAGCCACAAGTTCCCTCACAGATATCTTTTACCAATCGAGCACTTTGGGCAAGTGGATCATTCACCCACAATTCCATACCATGTTTGTCGTCATCAGCTACAAAAAACAAGTTATTGGCAACAGTTGTTAATCCATGAACTCGACTGCCTTTATCACCTTTAACGACATCGGCTAACAGTTGTGGTGTTTGAGCGCATAAACCATGAGCAATTAAGGCCTGACAAATAAGATAAAAGAATCGCTTTAAAACCATCATACAATGATACAAAAAAGGCAAGATTTTAAAAGCAAGTAGATGAAGAATGAGTCTTTTGGTTTTTACTTATATTTGCCTTGTGCAAATTCAATTAAACGGTAAAACAGCTTTGGTTTGTGGCAGCAGCCAAGGCATTGGAAAAGCCATTGCAATTCAGTTGGCTTTAAGTGGTGCAAATGTCATATTATTGGCTCGAAATGAAGACAAACTTAAAGCTTTAGTTTCTGAATTAGACAAGCAACATGGCCAAACACATGCTTATTTATTGGCAGATTTTACTGACATCAACGCTGTTGCTGAAGTCTGTCAAAAAATCAAAACATTATCCATTGACATCTTAATCAACAACACAGGTGGGCCTGCCGCCGGACCTGCCATTGACGCTCCCATCCAACAATTTATTAGTGCATTTGAATTGCATTTGATCAACAACCAACAGATCACACAGGCAGTTAGCAATCATATGAAGCAGCAAAAGTTTGGTCGTATCATCAATATCATTTCTACCTCTGTTAAAGTGCCACTTCAAAACTTAGGCGTAAGCAATACCATCAGAGGAGCCGTTGGCAATTGGTCTAAAACGATTGCGACTGAATTGGCCCCATATGGCATTACTGTCAATAACATATTACCTGGTGCAACTGAAACTGAAAGACTTGGAAATATCATTAGCAATAAATCTTCAAAACTGATGGTCGAAGCCAGTCAGATTGAACACGAGATGTTGGCTGAAATACCAATGGGCAGATTCGGAAAACCTCAAGAACCAGCGTATGCAGCATGTTTCTTATGTTCGGAATTCGCAGCATACATCACAGGTACCAATATTGTGGTTGATGGAGGAAGAACACCTTGTCTATAAACACGTACATACAAGCCGCTCGACTCAGAACCTTGCCACTTGCTATTGCTGGCATTATTAGCGGCAATCTTTTAGCTGCTATCCATGCCAATTCAATGCATTGGACACCGTTTATTTTAAGTTTATCAACTGCCATTTTATTACAGATTCTGAGTAATTACGCCAATGATTATGGTGACTTTAAAAATGGCGCTGACACGGCCATTCGAACTGATAGAGTGATGGCCTCTGGCAAAATGAGCCTCAAACAAATGCAAATCGCTATCTTGACATTAATCCTACTGAGTTTGATATCAGGATTGGGTTTATTATTCCTATCTATACAGGTAATTTCAATGCCATTTTGGATTTTGCTCTGCCTCGGAATCCTGGGTATTGCGGCTGCTTATTTTTATACAGCCGGTAAAAAACCGTATGGATATTTCGGTCTTGGCGACTTTTCAGTCTACTTATTTTTTGGGATGCTTGCTGTATTGGGCGCCTATTATTTACAAGCAGGCACACTGCCCTATCAAATGACTTTCATTGCGCATGCATTGGCCTGTATGAGTGTGGCCGTTTTAAACATCAACAACATTAGGGACATCGAAACCGACGCACAAAAAAACAAACATACCATCGCCACTCAACTGGGTTACAAGAGGGCTCTGACCTATCATAAAATCCTATTGACAAATGCATGGACTGCCTTATTGCTTTTTATATATGTTACAAAAGCCTTCAATAGTCTAAGCATAATCTATATTGTTGTCATTGGATTCATACTCTACAAACAATGGCTAAAACTAAAAGCTTGTTCATCAAGAATGGCATACAACAGTTGTTTAAAATCCATGTCGATATCAACACTGATGATCATGTGTGGTTTTTGTTTATGCTATTTTATCAGTAAAATTTAATGGGACTAAAAGCGCTAATAGAAAAACATTATTTGGCTTTTAAAAAACCAGCTACTACCAGCAGGGGAGCTTACCATGGACGCGATATCTACCTACTTAAAATTTACAACGAGCAAAATCCTGAAATTTTTGGCATAGGCGAATGTGCACCATTAAAAGGCCTCAGCATTGACGATACTGACAACTACCATAAAGCCCTCAATGATTTGGTCGATCAAATCAACATCAATCGTTCAGATAATTTTCCGTTCCAAGAATTTCCTTCCATTCAATTTGGCATTGAAACAGCGCTTTTAGATTTAAAACATGGTGGCAAACGCATTGTATTTCCTAATTTTTATGCCATTGGCAAACAAGGTATTCCTATTAATGGATTAATATGGATGGACAGCATTGATCAAATGAAACTAGAAGCTGATGAGAAAATCAAAAAAGGTTTCAACTGTTTAAAATTCAAAATCGGGGCGCTGGATTTTACACAAGAACTCGAGTTAATTAAATCGATACGGTCAAGCTATTCAGAAAAAGAACTGAGCATTCGATTAGATGCCAACGGGGCCTTTAAGCCAGAAGAAGCACTCGAAAAACTCAAAGCTTTATCAGAGTTTGATATTCATAGCATTGAACAACCCATCGCTTCAAAACAAACTGACTTTTTAAAACCATTGATTCAAAAAAGTCCAATTCCAATCGCATTAGATGAAGAATTGATTGGCATACAATCACCTGAAGCTATTCAGAACTTACTCAGTGACTTAAAGGCGCCTTACATTGTATTAAAGCCGAATTTATTGGGTGGTTTTAAACAGTGTGACACATGGATTAAAATGGCTAAAGCCAATGGCACTCAATGGTGGATTACTTCAGCGCTTGAGAGCAATATCGGCTTAAATGCCATAGCACAATATGCTGCAAACTTTAATAATCCTTTACATTCAGGATTAGGCACCGGGCATTTGTATAAAAATAACTTTATGCCCTATACCAGAATTAAAGCTGGTTATTTATGGCGTGACATGGGACAAAGCCAGTCTGATCAATAAGCTACAATGATCTGTTTTTGCTCAATCCAATCGCCTGCTTTGAATTGAAGAATCAATTGACCTTTGGGCAATTGATCAATCCAAGGATGTTTGCGATTAATTGTACCTGATTGAATCAGCTGGCCAAATGAATTATATATTGAGTATGACAATTCTTGAACATCTGAATGGTCTAAATGTACTTGAATTTTTCCAGTACTTGGATTGGGCGAAATTTCTATATTATGGTCAAATAGCTTTTGAATATTGGTCAAGTGAGCTGTTGTAATTATGATGGTATCATAATAGTTGCTAGGACAGTTATAGGGTACTTGATTGACCTGATGTTCGATGATATACGTACCAGCCTGAGTAAACACAAGTGTGTCATGGGTTTTGTTTAAGGCATAGTGTATCAATTTCATAGAATCATTGTACACAGAATTCATATACCTATAACTGGATTGAGCAGTCGTATTTGAAGGCGAAGCAACTATCACCAATCCGCCTTTTAACAAGTATTGATAGCTCAATTGGTCTTGTGCTTTAGGCTTTACTTGAATGGTGTATGTTTTAAATGATTTTAATGGCGGAGAACAATGTTGATCATCTGCAATGACACTGAATCTGTAGGGTGCCGTCTTAGCATCGCCCAATTTGGTTTGCCAACAAAACTCAGCTTGTTTTTCTCTGGCATTGGGATCAATGATTCTAAACGTTGCTGCTTTAATACTCGAGTCCCATGAAAGCTTAATGGTATCTGCGACTGTTTGCATTGGCAAAAACACATCGTCAAAACTAGAAACATTAAAACAGATTTTATTGCCTTCGCAAACTGAGTATTGATTATTGCCTGTAAGATTAGGGGCATTGTTACTTGAGCATGCTGTAACAAACCATGTCGACTCTCTTTTGATGTATCCAACACGCCTTAATATGCCTGCCGAATCTTTACGCCACTCATCCACTTGTATCACCACTACCCCAACTTCATCACATTTGTTAGGCGTAAAAACAATATCGCCCGAAAATGAATTAAAATAAAAGCCTCTGGGTGGCTTTGCCGAAGGCAATGCTTTACAATTGATCAAACCAGGCGTAGGCGGACAATAAGGAGCCATAGGGATTTTAGACCAATAGTTACCATTGTATCTTACAGAATCGCCAAATGCTTTAAGTGCAGGCACCAATTGAAAACTAATACTATCAAAATCAGCATATTCAGTAGCTGCAACATTATAATTGAAATAGGTATTGCAACACATGTTCTTGATAGGCATAAAACTAAATCTTGGAGACTGATTGCCTGTTGAAGCCGTCAAGCAAACATCCACCATAGACTCTAAATATAAATTGTCTGGAGTCAAGGTGGTAATCGCACCATCTCTGCAACAGATGGATACAGAAAACAAGACCTGACAGTTGTTATTCAATAAAGCTGAATAAGTGGATAGTTTTAAATCAATATCCTGCTCATAGGTATGACATTCAACACCTGCATTTGTGGTGGTATTTTGTGGCTGGCAAGGCAGTGTATCGTTTTTACAGACCACCGAAATGTCTTTTATGTTTGTTCTCACTGGGCTTATACTAACTGCAGCACTCCCATCGCCTTTACTCACAAAAAACTGAACACTCTGAAGTGGCGTACCAGAGCACTCTCTGTAAACATTGAATACCACATGATAGATTTGATTGCCTTTATATGTATAGGTGATATCAGCACCTGTTACGTGAGAGGCTTTGACTTGCAAAGCCAATAATAACAAGCCAATTAAGTAAAATTGTTTCATTAAGTGATTGAGTTATGGGTTAGACAATTTAAACAGAATAAACGTTGCTTAACGCCATTGTGTAGTGCCTAAGATTTGATAAATGTCTTTTTTAAGGAAATCAAATATGGGTTGAATGCTATCAATTTCTGTTTTAGCATTAAAATATAAAGCCCCTCTTAAAAAATGCTTTTTGCCATCGCTGATGTAAAAATTCAAATTGGTAGCCGTATTGCCTTTCAATTCATAGACAATTCCACTCGTATGTGTGGTCAGGTTATTCAATTCAATCTCTTCAATCTCATCAGCTTTGATATCGTGTTTGTATACCAAACGTCTGGTATCATCAAATAATTGATCAAATTCTTGCCGGTTATTAAAGGCATGATAACTCAAATGCAAAGTCGCATTAAAGGGTAAAAAATGTAAGTTATACCAATAAGGATGTTTGCTTGAATCCGAAGCGAATTCATCAAAAGCTTGCATGACAGAATAACTTGGAATCATAAAGCTATAAGGGGCTATTGAATCAAACAATTTATAATGCTTTTCGGGATAATACACCCTAGGATACGCATGCGGTTTGGGCGTATAATCATTCCCTCCACATGACAACAATACTAAACCTAGTAAAAACACAATGGCGTACTTCATGAAATCACAACTTTAATGCGTTTTATTCTTCTGTTATCAACCGATTCTATTGTAAAGGCAAATCGTTTATAGTGAATGGTTTCATTCCTAAAAGGAATTTTTCCATTGAGTTCTAATAACATCCCAGCCATTGACTCAGTCTCCCCTTTCACCTCATCAAAAAAATCGTCATCGGTTTGAGTGATTTTACAAAAATCATTGATCAACATTTTGCCTTCAATGATGTATTGGCTATCATCAATCTTACTGTAAGAAAGCGGCTCTTCGTCAAATTCATCGTTGATTTCTCCAAAAATCTCCTCTAAAATATCTTCCATGGTCACAATACCAAGTTTGCCGCCGTATTCATCAACGACTATGGCCATATGCATTCTTTGTTCCTGAAATTCGCTCAACAACAAATCAATACGTTTGTTTTCTGGCACAAATAAGGCTGGCTTCAATAAGTTCTTCCATTTGAATCCTGAGGTTTCATTTAAATGAGGCAAAATCTCCTTAATGTATAATATCCCAACGATGTTATCGAAAGTGTCATCGTAAACAGGAAACCTAGAATACCCTAATTCATTTACCTTATTCATCATCTGATGAAAACTACTGTTGACATCAATGGCAGCAACATCAATTCGACCTTTCATGATTTGTCTTACTGTTTTGCTCCCAAAATTAACGATCCCCTTTAAAATGGCTTTTTCTTGTTGACCTGTATGATCGTCAGAGGTAATATCAATAGCATGTGTAAGTTCGTCAGCTGATACGGTATGTTCATGTACTTTGACCTTTTTATCAATAATGCTGGTAAACTTTACCATAGGGATGACTAAAAATGAAAAGGCTTTTTGACAAAACAATAAGGGCAATGCCATCATTTTAGATATGCGAACATTGTGCTTGCTAGCATATACTTTAGGCACAACCTCGCCAAATAACAACAATACCAAAGACACCAAAATCACTTTAATGGCAAAGTCCAAATATGGGTGGATGTCTTTGTTAAGAATACTTTCCATCCAAACAGAACTGACTATGACAAAAGTGACATTAACGAAATTATTGCCCACTAATATGGTTGCCAATAATTTTTTTGGCTGACTCAACAATTTGAGCACAGCATTACCCGAGGTGTTGTCTTGGGCTTTCATGTCTTCTTTTTGTTTGGAATTGAGAGAAAACAAAGCATTTTCAGAGGCCGAAAACAAGCTAGAGCATACCACCAAAACGAGTAAAAACAACAAAGTACCATAAAGGTACACATAAGACTCATTGGCCAATTGAGGATTAAATAGGCCTAAAACACTCAGTAGATTCGAAGGATAAGGGTCGTCCATGTATTAAGTTAAAAATTAAAAAGGCAGGTCGTCTGCTGATAAATCAATGGGCGCATCATCGACAGGTGGCGTAAATTTGACATCAGATGGAGAAGTGTTTTCTGAATTAGGCGACGCCACAACTTGAAATTGTAAAGCCCTAATTCTAACTGCGCTCCTTTTGTTGCCGTCTTTATCTGTCCAAGTCTCATTTTTGATTTTACCTTCAATGAAAACTGTACGACCTTTCTTAAGCACTTTTTCTGCATTTCTGGCCAAGGCATCCCACATTTCAATGTTGTGCCAATCCGTTTGTTCAACCTTGTTGCCAGATTTATCAATAAACACCTCATTAGTGGCAATGGTGAAATTTGCAACTGCGCGATTATTATCCAAATAGCGCACCTCTGGATCTTTGCCCAACCTACCTACTAGAAAAACCTTGTTGACCATATCAAAAACAAATTGCTTGTTACAAACATACTAAAAATTTCTCTATTAAAACAGAGACTGGGTAGTTTTGAATGTCTGATAAGTTCACCCAAAACACCTTTGGATCATTAAAAACAATTGCTGACTTACAATGGACTGTCCAAAAACGAGCCTGAATAAGTTGATGGGTTAAAATGTGTTTCTGCTGTCCAGACAACTCTAATTGATCAATACGATTAAAGCAAACAGATTCTATCTGATTTAAGATTTCAGCATCAGATATTTCACTTTCAGATTCAATCAAAGGCAGTTCATACAAATGTTGCCAAATGTCTTTTTGGAGGCGTTGCACCAGGGCTAATTTTCCATCTTGTTGGAACAGTAAATAATTAAACCATCTATTGCGTTTTTTGAGCGATTTAGCTTTTACCGGAAAGGATTTTACCGCATTGGTTTTAAACGCTACACAATCAATCGACAATGGACACTCATTACACTTAGGTTGATCAGGCTTGCACATAAGGGCACCAAACTCCATTAGGGCATTGTTAAAGATGCGTGGATTTTGCCCCTGTATCCATTGGTCTAAAATGGCCATAAATTGAGGCCGACTTTTATTATCGTCAATTGGCGATTTAATTCCGTAAATCCTTGATAAAACCCTATAGACATTGCCATCTAAGCAAGCAAAAGGTTGATTGTAAGCAAAGGACATTATCGCAGCAGCTGTATAAGGGCCAATTCCTGCTAGCTTAACGACTGATTGATAATCAGTTGGGAATTTTCCATCATACTGATTCACAATAATTTGTGCTGTTTTGTGCAAATTTCTTGCCCTTGAATAATAGCCCAAACCTTGCCACAATTTCAAAACGGAGGCTTGATCCGCAGACGCTAAATTCTGAATATCAGGATATTGCGAAACAAATCGTTCATAATACCCTAACCCTTGAACAACCTGGGTTTGTTGTAAAATAATTTCAGAAAGCCATATTTTATAAGGGTCTTGAGTATTCCTCCAAGGCAAATCCCTGAAATTATTTTTATACCAAGCGATTATTTCTAAAACATTTTCCATAGATTTGTAATGCAAACATCAAGAATATTGAATTAACAACTACCATTCCTTATGACAAAAGCAGAAATTATTAGTGAAATTTCCGAAAAAACAGGCATGACAAGGTCATTGTTACTGAAACAATGGAATCCTTTTTCAAGGTCATGAAAAACAATATGTCACAAGGTGAAAACATCTATTTTAGAGGGTTTGGTAGCTTTGTACTTAAAAAGAGGGCTAAAAAAGTAGCCCGAAACATCTCTAAAAACACTGCATTGGTTATTGATGAGCATTTTATTCCTAAATTCAAACCGGCAAAAGTATTCATCGAAAAAGTAAAAACAAGCATTCCTTCTGATTTTGTCCCTAAAAAAGAAGAAAAAGAATATTAATTTCGCCTCATGAAGTCGAATCCAATTAAAGCAATCTT
>JBEIKN010000060.1:0-9180 GCA_040379725.1 Flavobacteriales bacterium | reverse complement strand
TGCAATTGAATGTGGGCATGGGCTTCGCAAGCTTTTTTGAGTTCATCACTTGGATGGTTGCCTGCAATTACACATGGTACTTTAAGTTTTGGAAAAACTGATTTGGCCAAATACAAAGCGGCATGGTTGTTTTCGCCAACACCTAAATTGCCATGGTATAAAACAAATTGCCCTTTTCCGCTGGGTAATTGTGCCTTGTCTTGCGCATGAAAAGCGGGTATTAAAACTGAGTTTTTATAGGTGGCATTTAAGTAGGCGTGGTCTGCTGGCGAAATCGCTAAAACTGCATTAGCAGAGGCAATGACTGATTCGTATTGTTTGAGGTGGTCTGCTTCATTTCTAAAGAAATACTTTTTAAAATAATTGGTTTCCACCTGCTCTAAATTCTTGTAGTATTCGTGCTCAATGTTGTGGTTGCGAATCAGTTTAAAACGGTGTTGAAGAGCAGCATGTTTTAAAAAGTATGTGGTGTGCAAGCCTTCGAACAAAATGGGCGCATCATCTTTGCATAAGTTTTCGAGCAATTGTTCGTCGTCTCTTGTAGACACTATATAAGGCAAGTTGCCCATAAAAGGGTTGCGGTATTTGCGGCGTTTGTAGTAGTATACTTGCTCGCAATATTCCAATAACTCTGGGGCATGCGCTCTGCCATATTCAAAGCAGTGCAAGGTAATTTTAACGCCTAAAGCGTGTAATGATTTGATTTTATAAAAAACGTCAATAACGCCGCCGTAATCAGCTGGGAAGGGTACATCAAAAGAGACGATATGTAGGCGTTTGTGATTCAAAAAGAGAGTGCATTCAACAATACTTGTGTTTCGTTTTCCCAGTTCAAGTCTTGGGCAGCAAACTTAGTGTTTTCTTTTAAAGTTTGGTAGTTTTCAGGATGCAATTCCCATGACTGTATTAACTCAATTAAGGCTTTTTTATTGTTGTCAATACAAACGCCGCATTGGTATTGATTGTTGAGTGCTATGTATTCAGGTAGTGCCGATGATACCGATGGCACACCTGCTTGAATGTAGTCAAAGTACTTATTGCTAAGAGAATAGTGGTAACTTAAACTTTCGCTGTCGTCCAGCAAATTATACCCTAAGTAGGCTGATGGCGTAATTGCCTTTAGTTCATGAGGTGGAATCAATCCTTTAAAATGAACGTTGCTTAGGCCTATGGCTTGTTCGCGCAATTGCATACTCAGATCGCCTTCGCCCACAATCCAACAAACATAATGAGGCAGTTCTCGCATGGCGTCGATGAGGGTTTCAAGCATACGCCCTTTATTAAGCGCCCCTTGGTAGAGGATGATGCGTTCATTGCCTGTATGGATGGTGTTGCTTGCTGTCTGTTTTAAGGGCACATTGCGCACACTGATAAACGTTGTGTGGTACCGTTCACTCATGGCTTGGGCGATGGCAGGACCCACAGTGATGTTTAACTTGGCTTGCTTAGAACCAATTGCAACGACTTTGTTCCAAATGGCTTTTTTAAATGCGTGGCCATTCAATTCTGGCACTTCAGTAAAGTACTCATGTGCATCGTAAATAAGTTCAACGCCTTTGATTTTGCTTAAAATGGTAAAGGCTAATAAAGTGTCTGCATCGACAGCGTAATACAATTGACTTGGCTTAAACAAGAGTTTAAACAGCAATTGTAAATTGAACAACAGATAGAACCATGGTCCTGTTTGTATAAAAGTATGAAGGGTATGGACTTGAATGCCATCTTCTGAGAGGCTTTCACTTTTCAATAACTGTGATGGCTTAGGCCTATGATACACATTTACACGATAGCCATTATCAGAAAGTGTTTTAGCAATTCTTTGCATACGTTGGTCAGTGAGATAACTGCCAGTAATGCCAATAGTGACTATTTTTTTTGATGATTCCAGTGCCATAGTCCGTTGCTGTCTTCAGCAACCCAGTTCTGTTCTTTTAACCACCGCAATATATGCAAATATTCTGTCCTTTGCTCGCTTTCAATTTGATCCAGTATTTCTTGTAATGTCAGGGATTGATTGGCTAAAATAGATTTTAAGCGTTCTGTTTGACTGTCCTTATGTTGTTTTTTTTCTTTGATACAGACTTCGCAATAACCACAATCATTAGGCATGTGTTCACCAAAATATTCCACCAATAATTTGGTTCTACATTGATGGGTATTAAGCACATACCGATTCATGTAGGCCAACTTATCGCGGTAGCGGTTGCGCAAGAATTCAATTTTTTGTTCTGAAAAACTGAGCTTTGGCGGCCTATTGTCTAAAAAATACAAGTTGGGCTCATTGCTTTGTGCAATGTAGTCAATGATCCCAGCTTCATGCAATTGGCTTAATTGTGATTTGACCCAATTGACTGATTGATGCACCCTTCGACTGATATCGTATTCGTAGATGGGCATGTAAAAATCAAATAAACCACCGTAAGACCTTAAGAGTACCTTGATGAGTTCGTCTGCAGTTTTGTGTTGCATTTGCCAGGCATACAGCGCTTCGTAATGACAGAGTATTTTAAGTCTTGAAGGCATATAAAAGCCCTCGTTGCTTTGCAAAAAGCCTTCTTGTTCGAGGAACTTTATGCTGCTGTATACGGTTGGTAAATTGATCTGATACTGTTTAGCAAAGGCTTGAATATCGAATGGGTAATTTTGGTTCAGGCCTGATCCTACGGCTATTCTTAGGTGGTTACAGAGCAATTCATACACCCTAATGACTTGATCAACGGAAGGAAATTTGCTTTGACAATTTTTTTCGTCATCGATAAAGTCAGAGGCATGATACAATAAGATGGCAAAGGCTTTTTGTCCGTCTCTTCCAGCTCTGCCGGCTTCTTGATAATAGGCTTCTAAACTGTCGGGTTTTTGTTCGTGAATAACAAAGCGAACGTCAGGTTTATCAATGCCCATTCCAAAGGCATTGGTGCATACCATCACTTTTGTTTGATTGTTCTTCCAGGCTGCTTGTTTTTCTGTTCTGACACTGTGTTCGAGGCCTGCATGGTAATGGTCTGCACTGATACCATTTTGACTTAAAAAGCTGGCAATGTCGGCTGTTTTGCGTCTGTTTTTTACATAGATTAATCCACTGCCTTGAATCTTTTTACAGAGGTCTAAAAGTTTATCGCGCTTTTGTTCGGTGTTTTGAACCGCATAAATCAGGTTGGTCCGCGCAAAACTTTTTTGAATGATGACAGCTGATTTTAATTCGAGTTTGGCGACAATATCTTTGACCACTTCGGGTGTTGCAGAGGCTGTAAGTGCTACACATTGAAGGTTATTGAACAATGCTCTGAATTGTGCAATATCAACATAGGGGGGTCTAAAGTCATAGCCCCATTGTGAAATACAGTGTGCTTCGTCAACAGTTAGCATGCTTATAGGCATGTGTCTTGCGAAGTCTGTAAACGCTTTTGATGCGAGCCTTTCTGGCGATACATACAAAAATTTATAATGGCCATTGACACAGTTTTCTAGTTCGAATGTCAATTCTTTTCTACTCATGCCATTATAGAGTGCAACGGCTTTGATGTCTTTAGATTTGAGGTTTTCAACCTGGTCTTTCATGAGTGCCACCAAAGGGGTTACGACTATGCATAAGCCTTCGCGCAATAGAGCAGGCACCTGAAAACAAATGGATTTGCCTCCACCGGTTGGCAACAAACCAAGTGTGTCTTTGCCTTCGCAAATGGCTTTTACAATGTCTGCTTGCTCAGGTCTGAACTGATCAAATCCGTAATAGGTTTTTAGTATACAGAGCGCTTCTTGCATGCCAATGTGCTAAGGTAGTAAAAAAGATGTTAATCCTCTATGGGCTTTTAATGACTGAGTACTTCGATGTGGTTGCGGTGCAATTTTACCATGCCACGCTGTTCCATTTTTTTAAGCAAGCGCGAAATGACTTCTCTGCTAGAGTTGAGTTCATTGGCGACCTCTTGATGCGAGATGTTTAAATGGTTGTGACCCATTTGCTCAACCTGTCTTTTAAGGTAAAATTCTAAGCGCTCATCCATGCTTCTAAAGGCAACTTGATCAAGCACTAATAAGATTTCTTCGAAGCGGTTTTTGTAGGTATTGACAACAAATTCATACCATGACTTAAAATGCCCCATCCATTGTTCCATTTGTTGCAATGGGATCATGACCACTTTAGCATCTTCGACGACTTTGGCCATGATTTGACTGGTTTCCATTTTGGCGGCACAGATCATGGAGATGGCGCAAGCCTGACCTGGAATCAAATAGTACATCAAGAATTCATTGCCTTCTTGGTCTTCTCTGAAGATTTTAATTTTACCTTCAAGGACCAATAAGGTGTATTGAATGTACTGACCTGTTTTGATGATGGTTTCGCCAGCTTTAAAGTGCTTTATACTTGCGTGCGCAGCAATGTCCTCAATGAGTTTGGGCTCAAAGTTTGGGAACATGTGTTTAACACTTTCCATTTTAAGCGGCTTTAATGTTTTCGAGGTCTGATAGTTTGTTCACGACCATATCGGCAGTGATGGTGATTTGCTTTTCTTTTGAAGATGGCGCATCGTACATCACATCGAGCATGAGTTTTTCGCAGATGGTTCTGAGTCCTCTGGCGCCCAATTTAAATTCAACAGCTTTGCTGACGATTAAATCAATGGCTTTTTTATCGAATTGCAATTGAATGCCTTCGAGTTCCATAAGTTTGATGTATTGTTTCAACAAGGCATTTTTGGGTTTCAATAAAATGTTGTGAAGTGCAGTTCTGTCGAGCGGTTGTAAGAAGGTGAGCATTGGCATACGACCAATGATTTCAGGGATCAAACCAAATGATTTTAAGTCTGAAGGGGCTATTTGTTCGAACAATTCAGATTCTTGTAACTTGGTTTTTTTATGGCTTGAAAATCCTATGGCAGAGGTGTTCAAACGCTTTGCGATGATTTTTTCAATGCCATTGAATGCACCACCACAAATAAAGAGGATGTTTTTCGTATCGATCTTTACAAATTTTTGATCTGGGTGTTTGCGACCACCTTCAGGGGCAATATTGGCAATAGTGCCTTCGAGTAATTTCAATAAACCTTGTTGAACGCCTTCTCCACTCACGTCTCTGCTGATGGATGGGTTATCGCCTTTACGGGCAATTTTGTCAATTTCGTCAATGTATACAATGCCTTTTTCTGTTGATTCTGCATCGTAATTGCTGGCTTGGTAGAGTCTAGAAATGACGCTTTCAACGTCTTCTCCCACATACCCAGCTTCTGTTAATACAGTGGCATCAGCTATGCAAAAGGGTACATTTAAAATCTTAGCCAATGTTCTTACCAATAGCGTTTTACCTGTACCGGTTTCGCCCACCATTAACACATTAGATTTTTCAATGTCTATGTCGTCTTTATCAGACGGATGCATAATGCGTTTGTAGTGGTTATAAATGGCGACTGATAATACCTTTTTGGCTTGATCTTGACCAATGACATATTCGTCTAAATGTTGCTTAATTTCATGTGGTTTAAGCAATTTTATTGGTGCAGCAGGACTGGTCTTTTTTTGTTTTTGATGTTGACCTATTTCAACGTCAACTATTTTTGAAGCTTGTTCAACACAGGCATCACAGATATTGGCTTCAATACCTGAGATGAGCATGGTGGCTTCGTCTTTAGGCTTGCCACAAAATGAACAAAATGAACCTGATTTTTTTCCTGCCATTATTTAGAATCTTTGCTTCTGACAAGGACTTCATCAACCATGCCATACACTTTAGCTTCTTCAGAAGTCATCCAGTAGTCTCTATCGCTGTCTTTTTCAACTTTTTCGAATGGTTGTCCGCTGTGGATTGAAATAATGTCGTACAATTCTTTTTTCAATTTAGAAATTTCACGGTAGGTGATTTCAATTTCAGTGGCTTGACCTTGCACACCGCCCAATGGTTGGTGAATCATGATACGGCTGTGTTTTAAGGCCGTTCTTTTGCCTTTTTCACCAGCGCACATTAATACGGCAGCCATACTAGCAGCCATACCTGTACAGATGGTACTAACATCAGACGGAATATATTGCATGGTGTCGTAGATACCTAATCCTGCATATACACTGCCACCTGGGCTATTGATGTAAATTTGAATATCGCGGTTTGGGTTAGAACTTTCTAAGAAAAGTAATTGACCCATGACGATGTTGGCCACTTCGTCATTAATAGGCACACCTAAAAAGATGATTCTGTCCATCATCAACCTTGAGAAGATGTCCATGGCCGCTATGTTCAATGGGCGCTCTTCAATAATGTTTGGTGTTAGGTTGGTAATGCCAGATGGGGTAGCGCTGTTAATGTAGCGGTCAACCATAAGGCTGTTTAAGCCTAAATGCTTAGTAGCATATTTTTTAAATTCATCTCCGTGGTTCATACTGGTTTAATTTACAAAGTTTATACAAATGTACTTTTTAAGACAAAAAGGCACAAATTAATATTTGCGCCTTTGAGTATAGGGTTTAACAATTCAAAAACAGAATTGTTTTAAAACGATTAGTGTTGGTGGTTGTGTTCTTCGATGATTTTGTAGAACGCTTCAATATCGACTGTCTTCTCGTTGAAAGTGACGATGGTTTTTACTTCGTTGTATACTTTTCTACGAATAGCGATGTCGTTCATTTGCTCAACATATTCGCGCTTTTTAAGACTGTCATCGCTGAATTTTTTAACGAATTCGAAATCAGGGTTTTGTAAACCATAGTTTCTGAATAAAGAGAGGGTATAGCCCATTGAAGCATCTTCAATGTCTTGTCTTTCTATAGTGATATTGAATTGAGCGGCTGCTTTTTCGCGGATCAAAATGTCTTTTAATACTTTAGATTCATTGATGTAACGTTCGTCCACGTTGTCAGCAGAATAATGCTCTTCCTTATTGCTCAATAACCAACGTTTTAAGAAGGCATCAGGCAATGGTACATTGTGTTTATCAGCCAATAAGTGAGTGATCATGTGTTCTACTTGTTGGTCACTTTCTGATTGGTAGTAGGTTTCTAGGTTTTCTTTGATTTTTTGTTTGAAAGCATCTAGATCAGCCACTACACCTTCGCCCATTACTTTGTCAAATAAGCTTTGATCAACTGCAGCTGGCATTTGACGTTTGATGTCAGTGATGTTTACGCTAAAATTAGGATTCAAATCAGCAGCAGCTTCTTGGCTAATGCCCAAAGTACTAGCTACCATAGCTTTGTTGTCGTTGAACAGTTTAAAGATGTCAAGGGTTAATTGAGCCTCTTTTTTACAAGCTAATAATTGTTTTTTGGTGTCTGCATCTTGAATCAATTCAGCAGTCATTGAAATATCTTTGCTAGATACACCTCCTTCGAGGGCTTCGCCATTGGCATTCAATTCAGTAACTTGAGCATAGATGATGTCTTTTTCTTCAACAGTATCTACTGAATCTAAGCTGCCATAACGTTTGGCTAAAGAGTCGATTTCTTTGTCAACTTCTTTGTCGTCAACCGTGATGATGTATTTGTCCATTTTGTCTTTAGACGAAATGTTGAATTCAAATTGAGGGGCTAAACCAAGATCAAAGGCAAATGTGAAGTTTTCGCCATTTTCAATGTCAATGTCAGAGGCAATGCTATCGCTTGGCAATGGTTGAGCAATGATGTCAATTTTGTTGTCTTGTAAGTAGTCGTATAAACCTTTGCTGGCTAAACGGTTGATTTCGTCAGCCAATATGCTTTTACCATATAGATTTTTAATCATTGACATTGGCGCTGTGCCTGGTCTAAAGCCTTTAAGCACGGCTTGCTTTTGGTGCTTTTTAAGTTCTTTTTCAACTGATGGCGCGTAGTCGTCTTTTGCCATCTTAACCACTAGGGTGGCGTTTAACTCGTCGGTTTTATTAAAATTTACTTCCATGTTGGATGTTTTTTTACGGTTTTTATATAATACAAAGAGCCTCGTTAAAGGCTCGAAGTATCTTTGACATTTGTTGTGCGGATGAAGGGACTCGAACCCCCACGCCTTTCGGCACCAGATCCTAAGTCTGGCACGGCTACCAATTACGCCACATCCGCTTGAATGATCAAAGGCAAGTGTTGCCCTTTAAAATTCAGGGTTGCAAAGATATTCAATTGCCCAAAATAAACAAAATAAATTTCAAGGGTATGAAAGTCTAGTGTTTGCTACTAATTTTAAGAAGATTGCTCTTCATCCTTCCCATAATTTCTTTATTTTTGCTGTAAGTTTAATGAAGCGAATCGCATGGCTGTTTTGAGTTCAATGATGGGTTGGTATTTTAGGAAGCGTATGCTAAGTATTGAGCATGCCCTAAAACACACAGCTGAGACCCAACACAAGGTCTTAAAACGCTTGTTAGACGATGCAAAAGATACTGAGTGGGGAAAGCTTTATGACTACAAATCCATTAAACATTACGAAGAGTTTAAACAAAGGGTTCCTGTTCAGGATTACGACAGTTTAAAGCCATACATTGATAAGGTCATGCAGGGTGGCGTTAATGTGTTGTGGCCAGGCGAGATCATTTGGTTTGCCAAAAGCAGCGGTACAACTAACGACAAAAGCAAGTTCATACCGGTCAGTTTTGAAACCCTTGATGAATGTCATTTTCAGGCAGGCAAAGATGTCTTAACCTATTACTGTTTGAATGTGGCTGATACCACCGTCTTTGATGGTAAGGGACTATTAATAGGGGGCAGTCATAAAATCAATACCTTAAACGATCACACCTTTTATGGCGACTTAAGTGCCGTATTGATGAACAACATGCCTGTATGGGCCAACTTGCTTAAAACACCCGATTTATCAATCGCCCTCATGGATGATTGGGAATTAAAAATTGAAAAAATGGCAGAGCAAGTCATTCAAGAAAATGTGACCAGCATTTCTGGTGTGCCCACTTGGACCATTGTATTGCTCGAAAAATTAATGGCCATGAAAGGCGTTGATAATGTCTCAGAGATTTGGCCTAATTTACAGTTGTATATTCATGGAGGCGTCAGTTTTACGCCTTATACCGAAAAATTTAAAAAACTGATTGCCAATCCCAATATGAAGTATTTGGAAACCTATAATGCCAGCGAAGGCTTTTTTGGTTTGCAAAGCGACCTCAATCAAGCAGACATGCAATTAATGCCAGACTATGGTATTTTTTACGAATTCATAAAAGTCAATGAATTAGGCAATCATACGCAACAAGCCTGCAGTATAGATCAAGT
>JBEIKN010000059.1:0-9204 GCA_040379725.1 Flavobacteriales bacterium | reverse complement strand
GCATTATACAGAACAATCGCCTCATGGCTTACGCAAAGCCTTAAGTGATTGTTCAATGGCTAGCAATGAAGCCGCGACATCTTCCATAGAGGTCGTTCCAACACTTAATCTAAACCAAGTTGAATCATCAGATGCGCCAAATGCTCTAAACGGCACTAAAGCCACTTTTGAATCATTTAACAAATAAGCTGTGATATCAGAGGTATCTTTGAGTATTATACCTTCTGTTGTTTGATAGCCCTTTAAGTTAAATTGTACCGTTAGATAAATAGCAGCGGTGGGATAAATCACCTCAATAGGAAACCCTTTGATTTTTAATTGTTCAAAGCCATTATAAAAGGCCATTAAACGGTCTTTCAACTGAGTTTTAATCTGTAGCAGAAACGCATCCAAGACATCAACTTGAGCTAAGTATTTGGCTGACGCAAGTTGTTCTGGCCTAGGCGCCCAAGCACCAACATGCCCCAATATACTTTTCATTTTATCAATGATGTGAGCAGGCCCGAATCCCCAACCAACTCTTACACCTGTAGCAGCTAGTGACTTTGAAATGCCATCAACATACACTGTGTAGGGTTTCATTTCCGGATTCAAGGCTACAGGATCTACATGCTCAGGGCCAAATGTAAGCATTGAATAAATTTGATCATACAATACATACAAAGGCTTTTCAGATGGACTGCGGCGTTTATTTTCTTGAATAACCAAATCACAAATACCTTGTAATTGATCTTTACCGAACATCGTACCTGTCGGATTCAAAGGAGAACACAATGCTAACAAAGAAGCTTCTTGAATGTATGGCGCCAATTGTTCTGCTGTGGGCATAAATTGATGTTCAGCCTGAGTTTCTACAAAAATTTGCTGTGCGTGACTTAAGTGGGTGTAATGGTTATTATTCCATGAAGGCACAGGGAACAAGACTTTGTCTTGAGGATCAACCAATGCTTGATAAATGGCATAAATAATAGGTCTAGCGCCACCTGCCACCAATACTTCGTCAGGATGGTAGTGTATCCCTTGCTTTGAAGACAATAAGTTTACAATGGCATGTCGCAACTCTGGAGCCCCATTGGCTACAGGGTAATTGGTCAAGTGTTTTTGATAGGCTTCAATGATGTAATTTGTGAGCTCATCTGGAATAGGAAAATAATTGGGATCAAAATCGCCAATTGTAAAATTGTAGATGTGCTCCCCCTTAAGAATTCTGTCTCTAATTTCTCCGCCTAATTTAATGATTTCTGAACCTATCAGGTGTTCCGCCATCTGGGACACCCTGCTGTTTTGAACCGTCATGTTTGTTGAATGTATGCTGCAAATATAAGGATTTAGGGATCAGGGTCGAGGGATTAGGGGTTAGGGGTTAGTGGATAAAATTATAAGAAAAACCATTTGCCATAAATGTTAACCAAATGAAACTATACACTTCATCGAAGGATTAGGGGTTAGGGTCTAGGGGTTAGTGGATAAAAGTTACAAGAAAAACCATTTACCAAAAATGTTAACCAAATGCAACTAGACCCTATACCCTAAAAAAGGCTATTCCTTTACCCAAATAACACTGTCGTGACCTTGGATAGTGATGGCATAAATACCTGGACTTAAGTCTTGTATTTGAATGCCTTTGAGCAGTGTTTCTTGATGGATTACTTGTGTGTAAACAACTTGACCAGTCATGGTAATTATACTTATAGTTGCGCCCTCTAAAGATGCATCCGATTTTAAAAACAAGCGCTGCTTGCCAGGATTAGGATACAAAGAGATGGCGTTTAATCTTTCTGTTGTTTCAATACTGCTTGGATCAATTTGAACTTCAACAATGGTTGAATCTTTACATCCGGTTAATGGTGAGGTTAATACCAATTTGATTTGATATTTTCCGGTAGTTTGATAGCGGTGTGTGACCGTTGAATTGTTTGAAGTAGTGCCATCGCCAAAATACCATTTTACAGCAGCGCCTCCTGCATTGATTGGCGACACTTTTACCCGTTGCCAAGTCATTACCTCAAATGAGAATCCACTGAACGGCGAAGGTTTCACCAAAGGTTGAACGGATACGATTTTGGCAGTACATCCGGCATATATGGGACGAGCGTAGTATTTACGACTGCCATTTAAAACGGGTGTCACAAAGTTTAAGCCTGTGCCTAAAATACTGCTAGAGGTATCTGCATCAAGCCATTCAATGGTGCCAGGACCTGAAACTCTAGCATGCAGTGTAGCGGGATTTTTAGCACAAATGGTGTCTCCCCAAAGTTGATTGATTGTTGGTGCCGCATTGATTACAGCGGTTATTTTAGTCAAACTAGTTGCTCTGCAAATAGAACTGTATGGTTGAACAAAATAATCGGTTGTTTGACTAGGAGCAACTGTATAATAAGTACCCGTTTTTAGCAGATTTCCGCCACTTGCTGCATCAAACCAATCCGCTTTCCCAAAGTTTAACACAAAGCGCAAAGTAGTTGAATCGCCTTTACAAACTGCTTGACTGACAATATTACTTATGGATGGCACGTCTTCAACAGTTATGGTTACGGGCTCTCTTGAACTACCACATACCCCATTGTAAGCATCTGCATACAGCGTCAAAGTTTCGCGTTTAGTTGGCATGAAACTATAGGCATTCCCTGTGTTAATACTTCCGCCTCCACTGGCCGAAGCAAACCAACGAACACTTAAGCCCGAAGCGGCTGTTGCATACACGACAACAGGATTACCAGAACCAAGACACACAATCGTATCATTGCTCATAATGGGTGATTGAGGGGCAAAATTAGCCCCAACTAAGGCCCTCACAATTTGGCGAGGATTGAGGGCACACCCATTGTTAATGGCTTGCACATAAAAGAAAGTATCTCTAGTTAATACCCCAGTCTGAAAAACAGCGCCTGAATAAATACTGTTACTGGCATTGGAGCTGGTATACCATTGAATGCTTCCCAAATCTGTAGACGCCTTTAAATTGGCTTTAGATCCAGCACAAATAGAATCATTGCGCACAGTGCAATAACTTGGATATTTGTTAACTGTTATAACAACCATTCTAGCTGGGCTTAAACAGCCATGGTTATTGGCCCTCAAATAGAAGGTATCATTGCTCACCAATGGATACTTCAAATAGGTTTTACCTGTAAAAAAAGGCGTAGAGGCATTTGGTTTTGCTAACCATTCAAACACGACACCTGTATCTAAACTTTGAGCGGTATACTTGGCCGTATCACCAATACACACATTCAGATTCCCTATACAGGTTGGCATATCTGGCTTAAAATAGACGGTTTTAATGGAGGTGTCACGGCATCCGTTTGCCATACCACCTCTATAACCATAAACAGTAGAAATCAAGGTTACTTTAAAATTGCCTTTAACACCGTATTTTACTTTTTGATCTACAACATATTGGTTGCCGGTATTATTGCCAAGATTCCACATATGACAGAAGTACCCTAGGTTGTAGCGCAAATAGCGATTGTACATTTTGCTGCCTGCAAAATTACCAGGTGCTGCATTGATGAATTTAACAGAATCATTCACATTGAAACAATTGAATTTGATGTTAAAATCCGTTCCAAATTTATAAGCCACATGCGGATGCAATAAGACATCACAGTCAAATGGGGTACCGCCAACATTTAGGTTTTTACCTCTGTACCACAAACCACTGATGGATCCGCAGTTCAACCATTCTTTAGCACCATCACCGGCGGTATATGAATTGGTAACCACTCCGGCGGTTAACAATGAATCATTGGTCTCGACGGTTAAGATGTAATTGCTATCGAGTGTAATTGGAGTAAACGAAGCGTGTTTCTCAATTACAGTCAACACCCCTCCTCCAAAAGTAGAATCAATCAGTAAAGTATCTGCTCTCACAGGAGCACCCTTAGGCAAACTGTCTGCTCCAGCTTTGTATACCCTGCAGTAAATTTCCATTTTTTTGGAAGTTTTCCAAGATGGCAACACAAAGCCATAGAAGGTAAATCCTGACAGGGTTAAAGGCTTTGGGCATGAATACAATTGCCCCAATCCTCTGCCTTTCCCTACTGTTACAGAAAACAATGAAGAAGCTTTATATCTGGGATATTCTACTGTATCAGCACTACACTGACTTGGTTTTTGCAAACTGCGTTTGGAGGCATCTAGGCTAACAGGCGCTTTTTCTTTATTGTCCTGAATGGCATATGGCAATGATTGAATTTGCGCATTCAATTGTAGGCCAAAAATTAACATGAAAAAGTACAGTAGTTTTGTTTTCATAAAAGATAAATTTTAACGAATGTATCGTTTAAAAAAGAAAACTCCAAGCGCCCTTTTACAGGATGTCGTTAATTGCCTGTTTTACAGACTCAAAACTTATTCTTTGAATGCAAGGCGATTCCGGAAACTGACAGTGAATTTGATCGCATGGGTTGCATGGCAAAACAATGTGTAAGACTCTGGCAGTATCATGTTGCGGATAAAACACATTGGGAACCCCAGGTCCAAACAGTCCGACCAATGGTACTTTTAAAGCAGCCGCCATTTGTAATGGTCCACTTTCGTTGCCAACATAAAGGCTGGCTTTGGACAACAAACAAGCTGTTTCAGACAATGAAAATTGCCCACATACTTGCCAACTCATTTGGGTCATTTGCGTTTGAATGTTCTCGATAACAGATTGTTCATCTGAACTACCTATCCATACGACCTCATAACCTTTTTCTTGAATCAGCCAATCAGCCAATTGCGCAAATCTGTTGACGCCCCATTGTCTTAGAGATTTTCTTGCTCCTGCATGCAGAACGACCATGTTTTTAGTGATGTGTTTCTGAAGCCATGATTGGACAGCAACTTCATCTTGATTAGACCAATACAATTTGGGTTGAGTATCCATGACCTGACCATGAAAAAGATCAATTACACTGAGGGCATTGGTTTGGTATTCATGCAATTGCTGACCACGATTACGCCATCTAACACTGGCTCTACTGAGTCTAATTTGAGGCCAATGACGAATAGACTTCAACCATGTGCGCCAGGTCCCTCTGAGTTCAATGACAACATCATAACGCTTTTGCCATTTAGAAACCTCACAAATGATGTGATCAATGTTTGGATCATTTGCTATTAAAGGCTTCACAAAAGGTTTACATAGCACCGATAATTGTGCTGAAGGAAATTGTAATTTCAGTTGTTCAAAGACCGCTGTTGCACAGACCATGTCTCCGATTTCATCTAATTTTACGACCAATATGGACTTTACTTGAAACTTATTGGGTATACGTCTATAGAAAAGTCTCTGCCAAATCACATTGACAGCGTATAACACTTGTTCTTGACTAGGCCATTTTATGCGCATGGGTAAATGACTATGCTTGAAGGCACTGCATCAGATTGTATTTTGGGCACTTGCATCTGAACGGCATATAATCCGTCATGCAAATGATTGGGCATGTATGTAAGTTCTGTAATGCTGCGTTTAACGATGGGTTGACCTTCATCTAAAAACCAATTTTTATGGGCCAATAATTTACCTTCATCCGATTCTTTATCTATGCTGGGCAAATCACAAATGAGGTGTTCAAAACCGAGCGCTTTAATGGACAACAAAACAGCCGGATCAAAATACACAGGGTTGGTACCTGAGTAATTGGCCTGGCATTTAGAACTTGGGTTTGGAAGGGTTCTCACCAAAATCACTTTGGCTTGATGCGGGTTACTCAAAGAAGCAAAACTATTGGCATCAATGACACTGTCCTCACCCATTTGACTTGGCGAAATCGTAAACATTTGCCCCAACATTAAAGGATCAAACTGAATATGACGCATATCAAAATCAACAGCTGCCACATGTAAAGCGCACTCAGTATGTGTACCAGAAGCATGCGCATAAAAGCTTATTTGCTCGCAATTGACACTGCCCCCTTTAGACAAATTACCGCTAAAAGCTTCACTCTCAAAATACTTAAAGGAGGGCTCACTTAAGTAATAACAGTTGACATTTTCAGACTTATTGATGCTGAGTGTAATGTCTGCAGCTTGAGTCGAATCAATGGTATAGGCTTTATTGGATTGGTGTATGGTGTATTTCATACCTCCACGAAAGTAAGGTTTTTAAGTTAAAAATTGTACATTTGAAGTCAATCTTAAGGCTTTGATAGACTACAGCACCAAACGGTATTTAAAGATCATTTTGCTATTACTGGCGATGGCCATTGGCTTGTTCTCTTTATACTATTCCAACAAAATGGTGAGTCAATTGTCTAAAGAAGAAAAACGCAAAATCAGTCAATGGGCTGAGGCGCAAGCATTGATTGTTAAGTCTGACCCCAACCAAGACATTTCTTTTTACGCTAAGATCATTGAATCCAACACCACCATTCCGGTGATTTTAGCTGACGAATCTGGCATTATTACTACCCGAAATGTCCCTAAGGGTATTACAAAATCCCCCAATCAATTAAATGATTATTTTGAATCCCTTAAAGCAGATTGCAGTCCCATAGAAATTGAAATCAGCGAAGGCTATAGTCAATATGTTTACTACGATGATTCAAGCACTTTAAAACAATTACAACGCTATCCTTTTCTTCAATTGGGCATTGTTGCTCTATTTGTTTTAGTGAGCTATTTCGCCTTTAACTACAGCAGACGAGCTGAAGAAAATCAGGTTTGGGTTGGGTTGGCAAAAGAGACTGCACACCAACTAGGAACGCCGATGAGCTCACTCATGGCCTGGGTGGATTTAATTGAATCCGATCCTAGCATGGCCAATCAAGAGTCTATGGCCGATATGCGCAAAGACATTGACCGTTTAAAAGTGATCACTGAGCGCTTTTCAAAAATTGGCTCTACGCCTATTTTGATGGCCTGTGATTTAAACACTCAATTATTAGAGGCCATAGAATACATCAAAACCAGAAGTTCAGGACAGGTGCATTATCACTTCGAGGGCACAGCATCAAGCTGTATGGTTCAAATCAATCCTCAACTGTTTGGCTGGGTGATTGAAAACATTTGCAAGAATGCCATGGACGCTATGGAGGGCAAAGGGAACATCAACATTGTTTGCAAACTTAAAAACAATCAAGTCATTATTGACATTAAAGACAATGGCAAGGGCATGCCTAAAGCGCTGTTCAAACGCGTTTTCAAACCTGGTTTTACAACCAAAAAAAGAGGTTGGGGATTGGGTTTGTCTTTGGTAAAAAGAATCATTGAAAATTATCACAACGGACATATTTTTGTCAAGGAAAGTATCCCCTTCCAAAAAACAACCTTTAGAATCGTATTAAACACTATAGCTCATGCCTGAATTCATTTTAGTCAATCCTCAAGTTGCTCCATTTGTAGCCCATATTCAATTAAACAGGCCCAAAGAATTAAACGCATTAAATTTAGAATTAATGCTTGAAATCAAAGAGGCTTTATTGAGTCTTGATGCAGATCCTAATGTTAGAGCGATTGTGGTCAGCGGAAATGATAGGGCTTTTGCCGCTGGTGCAGACATTAAACAAATGGCTGGTAGAACAGCTATTGATATGTTATCCATTGATCAGTTTACCACTTGGGACAGTATTCGCAAAACCAAAAAACCTTTAATTGCTGCCGTAAGTGGCTTTGCGCTTGGAGGTGGCTGTGAGTTGGCCATGATTTGCGATATGATTATTGCCAGCGAAACGGCTCAATTTGGACAACCAGAAATCAATATTGGTGTTATGCCTGGCGCAGGTGGGACTCAACGTTTAACCAGAATTGTTGGCAAAAACAAAGCCATGGAATTGGTGTTGACTGGTAAATTCATCTCGGCAGAAGAGGCTAAAGCTTATGGTTTGGTCAATAAGATTGTTCCGGTTGAATTCTTTTTAAGCGAGGCAATTGCCTTGGCTTCAGAGATTGCCAGCAAATCGCCAATTGCTGTTCAGATGGCTAAAGAAAGTGTTTTAAAAGCCTACGAAATGCCCCTTCAAGAAGCCTTGTATTTTGAACGCAAAAACTTCTATATGTTGTTTGCAACAGAAGATCAAAAAGAAGGCATGGCTGCCTTTGTCGAAAAGCGCAAAGCCCATTTCAAAGGGAAATAAATAAGTTGTAAATCCTAAGCGCTGTGCTTGCATTGAAATCTAATTTGACTTAGGTCATCGGATAAGAGCATTTGTTTTTAAATATGCTTGAATGTCTTCTATGATTGAAGGGCTGTATCCCTCCCATTTTTTTATAATGTTTTTATGTGCATCTGTCAATATAATTGTAGGATAAAGATTGACCGTAAATGGTGGAGCGAAGATGGAAGTATTGAGTTGACTAATATCAAAATTTAACTTTGTTTTCAAATAGTTTATTTTAGCTTCTGAATCAAATGTATTTACACCAATGAATTTAATTTTTGAGGTATCAGACCTTAGAAAGATTTGATTCATAAAGGGCATCATTTTCCTGCAGGGATAACATCCAATATACCAATAATCAAATAAGTAAAAGGATTTTTTTGAAACGCAAATAAATGAAGTATCTCCATACATTTGACAATCAATTGAATCTAAACAAACTGCTCTTTGAGTTAAGGTATTTTGCGAAGCCTTTGGCGTAAATTTATACAAATGATCTTTTTGCATCAAGTCATCGAACTTTGAGGCACTGTGGTAAGAAAAATTAAAACTCAAAAATGACATTGGACAATCCCAACCTGAATATAAATATTCTACCCTCACAACTTGGTTGAAACGATTAAAATAAATGAATCTGCTTACACTGTCTTGACGATTGTTTTGATAAAACACAATTGTATCTATATGCTTTCTACAAAAACGTGGTTTAGAATAGCCTTTTTGTGAATACCATCCAGATTCCCATGTTGGATAATTATTTAGAAGAGACAATGAAAACTGATCCGGGAATGACATTTTTTTCACATTAGAAGAAGCCTGCTCAAACCATAAAGTATCATGCAATCTCCATGTCGAAACATAGATATTTCCAGCTTTTAAATGAGATAAAACGTGCACATTTGCACATTCAAAATCAGGGAATTTATTATTGTCAAATGCATTAATCTTAAAAACCCAAACACATCGTGTGGTATCTTTTTTTAAATCATCTTTTCTTGTGACACTTTTCCCGTTATATGTTAAAGACACTTTAAAAAGTTAGGATTTCGGCATTTATTTATCTGCTCTATACATAAAGCATTATGTAAGCCTTGTTTTTCTTCATAGAAACTTGTGT
>JBEIKN010000058.1:0-9235 GCA_040379725.1 Flavobacteriales bacterium | reverse complement strand
TGTTATTGGGATTAGGTATACTCATGGCCTATTTTTTAGTGGCTGCTGTTTTGGAGTATTTTGGACATTTTGATACAGGCTTCAGGACTTTTCTGTTTTATGTTTTCATAGCATTAATGCTATTGGTAGTGTTTAAAGGTGTGCTGGACCCCTTTTTAAGAATCAAAGGCTATTTGAAATCCATATCCCATCAAGAAGCCGCCATCATGATTGGTCAGCATTTCCCTGAGATACAAGACAAATTACTCAACACGCTACAACTGCAAACACAAGATCAACAGAATGAATTGTTAATGGCCAGTATTGATCAAAGAATAAAAGCCATGAATGCTTTTGTGTTTGCTAAGGTGATTGATTTGCCAGCCTCTTTTAAGCGTTATGGTCGTTTGGCTGCATTGCCCTTAGGCGCCATTCTCTTGTGATTGATTTTTCAGAGTCATATCATTACCAAGTCTGCAGAAAGATTGTTAGCTCATGATCAGTATTTTGCAAAAGAAGCCCCCTATACCATTGAGTTGCTTAACAAGTCTTTAGAGGTATTAAAGCACCAAGACTTAGAACTTCAAATCCGTTTAAAGGGAAGTGCATTGCCATCATTATTATACATTATGCTCGATGGTCATTTGATTAAAATGGAACAAATGACATTGTCAAGCTACTCCTATAAATTGTTGAATGTAACGGCTTCGCATGATATCCAATTTACAGATGGTGAATTCACCTCACAAGTCTATCATCTGAATGTTTCACCCAATCCGAATATTAGATCATTTGAGGTGCAATTAGATTATCCCGCCTATACAGCTAAATCTGATGAAGTGCTTAAAAACATTGGTGATTTAACCCTTCCTAAAGGCACGAAAGTCACTTGGAAAATTCATTCAGTTGATGCAGAAGGTTTAAAATGTTTTGGCTTAGGCGCCGACAAACATTTTGAGATCAAACAAAACGAATTGCAATATACTGAAACCATACTGAAACCAAGCCAATACACATGGTTGTTGACCAATCGTTCAAGCCAATCCAATGACAGTGTGCATTATCAAATTCAGGTTGTTGAGGATCGTCATCCGGGCATTGTGGCTGAGCAAACACAAGATTCCATCAATCCATTTGTATTCTATTTTTATGGTAAGGCCGATGATGATTATGGATTAAGCCATATGCAATTTGTGTACAGTTCTAAATCTCAATTGGTGAAACAGTATTTGCCCGTAAAGATCGGTCGTTCAACCGATGAGATTTTTTATTACATGGTAGATTTTAGACGTTTGATCCAATCAAATCAAACAGATTTGGAGTCATTTGAGTATTATTTTGAAGTTTGGGATAACGACGCTGTGAATGGTAAAAAATCAAGTAAAAGCAGTGTGTTTGCCATCAAAACACCTAGTCAAGATGAGCTTAGAGCAGATGCAGAAAATGGACACAAAGCCTTAAAGAAAAACATTCAAAACGCTGTTCAAGACATTAAAGAACAGCAAAAGCAAAGTGCCGATTTGCAGAAAGAATTGTCAGAAACGAATCAATTGAATTGGCAACAGGAACAAAAACTGAAGAGCCTTTTGGATCAGCAAAAAAAGCTTGAAAAACAGCTTGAAGCCCTCAAAAAAGAACAAAAACAGCTTAATGAGCAACAAAATCAACTGAGCCCTTTGGATCAAGAATTACTCGATAAACAAAAGGCACTCGAAAAATTAATGCAGGAGGTCTTGAGTCCAGAGATGAAACAGATGCTCAAAAAGCTTGAAGATTTATTAAAACAACAAAACAAAGAGGCCATTCAGCAAGCGTTGAATAAAATGAATCAGGCCAATGATGATATCAAAAAACAATTGGATAGAAACCTCGAGCAATTCAAACAATTTGAATTAGAGAAGCGTATGAATGAACATGTAGATGCGCTCAAACAATTGTCTGAGCAGCAAAAGGCGCTGCAACAAAAAACAGCTGAAAAATCTGCCGATAAAACCACTTTAGGTGCCGAACAAAAAAAGATCAACGATGCCTTTGAGTCATTGCAAAAAGAGATACAAAAAACCATAGAAAAGAATCAAGATCTTGAATCGCCAATGCCTTTAGATGAAGGCAAACAAGAGCAACAAACCATTCAAAATGAGTTGCAAGAAAGTGCTTCAAGCATTGATAAAAAACAAAACAAAAAAGCGGCAGATCATCAACAATCCGCAGCAGAACAGATGGATCAATTGGCTCAGAAAATGAAAAAGAATCTGGAACAGTCTAAAGACCAACAAGATGCTGAAGATTACTATACGCTTCGTCAGTTGTTAGAAAACTTAATTGAGTTGAGTCAAGAGCAAGAGGCCTTGATGGCTCAGATAAAAACATTGGGCGGTTATAGTCCAAAATTTGTTGAATTAAGCGCCAAACAAAGGCAGTTAAAAGACATAGCAGAATCCGTAGAAGACTCCTTAATTGCATTGAGTAAACGCCAAATTCAGATCAAGAGTATGGTGACAAAAGAGATGGCACAAATCAATTACAATATGGATGAAGCCATTTCACAATTTGCAAAGGTTCAAATGTCTTTAGGCTTGGCAAAACAACAATATGTGATGACTGGTTTTAATAATTTGGCTGTTATGTTGAGTGAATCACTTAAACGGATGCAAGAAGACATGAAACAAAAGCAGTCTAAGAGTGATAAACAATGTCAAAAACCTGGTCAAAAACCTGGCAAGCCTGGCGATAAAGGTAAGCCTAAAATGGGGGGCATAAAATCTTTGCAAGATCAAATCAATCAACAAATGCAACAGATGCAAAAAGCCCAACAGCAAGGGCAACAGCCGGGCAGTGAGCAGTTTGCTAAAATAGCAGCTCAACAAGAAGCACTTAGAAGAGAAGTTGAAAGGCTGCAAAAAATGCTAAAAGAAGAAGGCAACGGTTCAGCGCTTGGCGATTTAGATCAAACCAAAAAACTCATGGAGCAGCAAGAGAAAGATTTGGTCAATAAACAACTTACGACAGAAACCATGAGGCGTGTTAAAGACATTGAATCAAGACTGTTGGAACACGAAAAAGCTGAACGCGAAAAAGATACTGACAATCAAAGAGAAGCAGAACAAGCTGAGGCCATTGACAACGAAATGCCACCTGCTATGAAACAATATCTCGAAAAAAAGGCAAAAGAAATGGAGATGATTAAGCAAGTGCCTGTTCAACTCAATCCATACTATAAAGAAAAGGTGAGAGCTTATTTTAATCAATTGGGGGTATAATGTCATCAGTCAAGCATATACTGTGTTTAGAAACCTCTGCAACGCAATGTTCAGTTGGTGTCACTCATCCAAATGGTCATTTGCTTTTGGAGAGTCCATTGTCAAATAACCATGCCGAAGTATTAATGCCTATGATTAAGGACTTGCTCTTGCAAGCGGGCTTAAAGCCGACTGATTTAGACGCTATAGCCATTAGTTCTGGCCCTGGATCATATACGGGTTTAAGAATTGGTGCAAGTACCGCTAAAGGACTTTGCTTTGGCTTGAATATTCCTTTAATAGCCATTAATACCCTTAAGGCTTTAGCTTCGGCAGCCATTGAATCTTCAGATGCAAGCTATGATGTTTATTGGCCAATGATAGATGCTAGGCGTATGGAAGTGTATGAGGCACTATATACTGCAGATTTATCATTATTAAGGCCAATGCATAATCTCATTCTTACAGAGGCCCTGTCATTAGACGACTTAATGGATAAACGTGTCTTAATTTGTGGAGATGCTGCTTCGAAGGCAGCTACTCATTTGCCTTTTGATACCAACCAAAATGTACTACAACACGCAAAGCATTTGTTGCCTTTAAGTTTGCAGTATTTTGGACGCGGTCAGTTTGTCAATATCGTTGACTTTGAGCCAGATTATTTAAAGTTTGCAAATATTACAGCTTCCAAGAAGCGATTATAAGCACAAAAAAAACCCTTCAAAATTTTGAAGGGTTTTTTTTAAGTATGTTTCTGAATTATTGAATCTTTAATTCAATGGTGTTTCTGTTTTCTGTACCAGCATTGTAGTTGGTAATGATTCTGTCTCTAGAGATACCGAATTTCTCGATCATGAATTTGATCATTTCATCCATGCAACGTGTGTTAGCAGAAGCATTGTATTTAGAACTCTTGCCACCAGGACCGTTCATTACTAATTTTTTATCTGGGCATTGTTTCATTTTGTCAACCACTTGGTACAATAATGCTTTAACTTCTTTGGTTAAACAATTTGAACTGATGCTGATAGGAGGGAAACTTACGTTGTCGCAATTGCAACACATTTTAATTTCAATACCGTTAGCATCAACTAAAGCACCAGGAGCAGAATTTAATTCTCTGTCTTTGTGGTCAGAAATACCATCGCCATCGCTGTCAACCGCAACACCAGTAACTGGGTCAACTGTTGCACCTTTATCTGTAAATGGCTCCTTATCTTGACAATCTGGAACACCGTCCATATCTGTATCTACTGCCATACCATTACCGTAAACCATGCAAGAATCTGGAGTGTTGTTGTCTTGGTCAAAACAGTTGGTAACATGGTCTTTGTCGTCATCTAAACCTAAGCAATCGGTTTTCTTTTTAACATCAGCCATTTGCTCATAGATAGAAGCCACTGGGCTTAACCAATCGTAATGTTGAGCATTCTTTGAACCGAATTTGTAACCAATGCTAGCACGCAAGTATGCGTAAGAATCGAAAGATCTATTATTAAATACTTCAGCATTGAATAAATCCAATTCGTCAGTTCTTAAGTATGTGTGTCTGTATTCTAAACCTAAATCAAAGTTCTTGTTCAAATAGTGCTTAAATCCGAAACCAAACACACCATTCATTTTTTTAGCTTGGTAGTTTTCTGTTGTAGGATTGCCAAGGTTTGGATTAGGTGTAGGTGAAGGGACGTTAGGGTTTAAAGAAGTTCTTTGGTCAATAAAGTTTGAAGTAGTATTGAAACTTGTTTGACCAATACCTGCAGAAAAATACATTTGTGTTTTACGCAATGGACGCAAGAATGAAATATTGCCAAGTGTTGCTTGAGCTACTAAAGCCCAATCGTTCAATTTGCTTTCAAAAGTATAGTAATCTTTGTAGTTGGTTGGAGATTGGAAATCTCTTTGACCTTTCAATTTAGAAAAATTATATTCTGCTCTGATAGCGAATGTTTGAGAAATTGAATACTTGATGAACGGGGCAAAGTTTGATCCAGTTTGGATTTTGTCTGCATCGCCAAACATAAAGGAAGTACCACCTAATAATCCAACGGTGAATTTTTTTGCTCTTCTATCTTGGAAGTAAGCAGCTTGTAAACCTTGACCTGAATCAGTGGTTTTACCGAATGCCCATTTAGCTTTGGCAGTAGGATGGTTTTTCCAAGTTGAGTCAGCTGAAGTTGCAGCTTGTGTAACAAAGCTTAATCCGCACAAAACAGATAATAAAGTCAATTTAAAGATTTTCATTACAAATGATTTAGTTTAATTGTAGCGCAAAAGTAAGTATTATTAGGCCAAAAAACAATAAAATCCAATGTTAATTGATTGTAATCAATATTGCATGGGTTTAAGTAATTGTAAGTCAGCTATTTAAGCCGAGAAAATGTAAGCCATATTTGGCGCTATTTCAGTTTGTTTAAGCGCCAACAGTGCTGATTTTGAGTAGTTTAGTAGGAAATCCAAAACCGATATCGAACGTTCTTGGGGCTGACTTTGATTGAAGTATTTTTGTTGAATGTCTAACAATTTTTTTAAATCAATTTCAATGCGTTTGTCAATTTCAAATTGAATGTTTTGTTCAATCGTTTGAAGTTGTTTTTCATATTGCTTGCCAGATTCAACCAATGACTTTAAGCCTTGTGCATTGAATTTTGTCACTTCTTTTTGGGCCAATTGCTTAAGCGTTTCAAAGGATTGTTTGAGCGCATGCATAGGGTTTTCGATGCCGCCGATTTTAATTTTTAAGTTTTGAATCGGGGTGTTTTGCAGTAATTCTAATGGACTAATTTGTCGTTGCTCTAGCCAATCCATTGTTTTTTGTGGGCACAACCATACACTTGGTCTAAGCAGCAAACATGGGGCTTCTATTTGGTTGTTTTCAAACAATTTTGATAATTGAATCCAATACTGAATTTCAGCATTTCCTCCAATGTAGGCAACATTGGGTAATATCAATTCTTGATACAATGGCCTCAAAACGGCATTTGGGCTAAACCGTTCAGGGTGTTGTTCAATTTCTAAAGCCATTTGGGCACCAGTCCATTCTTTGCTAAAATCAACTGTATGAAATTGATCGCCCTTGTTTTCAATGCGTGTGCGGTTTTGCTCATTCATATAAAAACAATTAATCGGTCTTGCATGCAATTGTTTGGCATAGCCAAATCCTTGTAAAGCTGCTGTAGTTTGATTAAAAACAGCTTCATTAGTCTGCTCTAAAACATCCTTTTTTATCAATGGAATTGCGGCAGTTTTTAGAGCGGCTTGATCAGCATCTATGCAAATGAGACCATCCTCTTCAAACATATGATGTATACATTTAAATGTGGCTTCTGAAAGTGTTTTAGAGCTGCTGTAAATCTGTTTGAAACTGTTGATCCAATGTGTTTGGGCATCACTCAACTGACAACTGTTTAGGATGTTTTGCAGTAATTCATCAACTCCTGAGAGCGGTAGTTTGCCTGCGGCGCCAGTGGCATTCGTGTTCCATGAATATTTTTTACCAAACAATTGGATATCTTTGATTTCATCAATGTCATGGTCTTCAGAAGCCATCCAATAAACTGGGATGAACCGTTTGTCAGGATACTCAATTTGAAGCCGTTTGCACAATTGAATGACGGCTATGATCTTATATAAAACAAAAGCAGGGCCAATGCACAAATGTAATTGCTGGCCAGTTGTTACGGTGTAGGTGTTGGGGTCGTTTAAAGCATCAATTTGAGCCTTATCCTTTGATTTAAACGAAGGGCCTAAATAGGCACTGTATTGATCATGCAAGACTTTCGCCAAAACAGCTCTTTGTTGTGCTGTAAAATGGCTTTTGTTTTTTATGGCCTGATCAATAGAAAAGTAGGCATGGTCTGGGCCCAAAAGCGTTTTTATCGCATCGTTTTGTTCAATAAATGCTTTGGTACATTTTGATAGAATCCCAGTATCAGCTAAGGTGTTTTTCATGGTGCGACGTGACCGAATAAATCAAAAGATTCGGCACTATCAATTACAATATTAGCAAAGTCTCCAATACGGACAAAATTGTCTTGAGCTTTTACCAATACTTCATTGTCAACCTCCGGAGAATCAGATTCTGTTCGACCAACAAAGTATTCACCTTCCTTTCGGTCAAAAAGCACTTTAAAGGTTTGACCAATTTTAGCTTGGTTTTTTTTGTGTGATATCTGTTCTTGTAGAGCCATGAGTTCTTCGGCTCTTTTTTGTTTGACTTCGGCAGGGATGCTGTCTTCGAGCGTGTAAGCGTGCGTATTTTCCTCGTGAGAATACGTAAAAACGCCCAAACGGTCGAATTCAAAATCCAGAATAAATTGTTTCAATTCTTCAAAATCAGCTTCGGTTTCTCCAGGGTGACCTACCAATATGGTGGTTCTCAAACTAATGCCAGGTACCTGGGCTTTGATGGTATTTAACAATTCATAGGTTTTACGACGCGTAATGCCTCTGCGCATAATCTTTAAGACATTGTCGGAAATGTGTTGAACCGGTATGTCAAGGTAATTACAAATATTAGCCTTGTTGGCCATAACAGGTAAAATGTCTTCAGGGAATTGAGAAGGGTAGGCATAATGCAATCTTATCCATTCTAAACCTTTAACCGCAGATACTGCTTCAAGTAGGGCTTTTAGTTTACGTTCACCATACAAATCGATGCCATAGTAAGTGCTTTCTTGTGCAATCAACATGATTTCTTTTGTACCATGTTTGACTAAGTTCTCTGCCTCTAAAACGATTTGTTCAATGGGCTTGCTCACATGGCCTCCACGCATTAAAGGAATTGCGCAAAAGGCACAGGGTCTGTTACAACCTTCGCTAATTTTTAAATAAGCATAGTGCTCTGGTGTAGTTGTTAATCTTTCGCCAATGAGTTCATGCTTATAGTCGGCACCGAGTGTCTTGAGTAAGTTGGGTAATTCAAGTGTGCCAAAAAAAGCGTCTACCTGAGGGATTTCTTGTTCCAATTCGTCTTTGTAGCGGTGCGATAAACAGCCAGTGACATATAGTTTGTCTATGCGTCCAGCTTCTTTTTCGTCGACATAGGCTAATATGGTATCAATGCTCTCTTGTTTGGCATTGTCAATAAATCCACAAGTATTTACAACAACAATATTGGCATCGTTCTTTTCAGACTCATGGGTAGCATTGATCTCGTTACCTTTTAATTGACTCAATAATACTTCGCTGTCCACCAAATTTTTACTGCAACCAAGCGTAATAATATTGATTTTATTCGGTTTAAGTGTTTTTGTTTTCATGGCTTATACCTCAAATAATGAGTTAACAAACGCTTTAGGGTCAAAGATTTGAATGTCTTCAATGCCTTCTCCTACACCAATAAATCGCACTGGAATCTTGAATTGATCACTTACGCCCAATACCACACCACCTTTAGCGGTGCCGTCTAATTTGGTCAAGGCCAATGAACTTACTTCTGTTGCTGCCGTAAAGTGCTTGGCTTGTTCAAATGCATTCTGACCAGTTGAGGCATCTAAAACCAACATCACATCGTTTGGTGCTGATTCAATGACTTTTGCCATTACCCTTTTGATCTTACTCAATTCATTCATTAGATTGATTTTGTTGTGTAATCTTCCGGCAGTATCAATGATCACAATGTCAAACCCCTCTTGCTTTGCTTTTTCAAGTGCTTCGTAGGCTACAGCAGAAGGATCTGCTTGCATACCTTTTGAAAAAAAACTACAGTTCACGCGTTTACTCCAAATTTCTAATTGGTCAACGGCGCCTGCTCTAAATGTATCGCCTGCAGCTAACAGGACCTTTTGCCCATGCTTTACAAATTGGTTAGCCAGTTTACCAATGGTAGTGGTTTTACCAACACCATTGACACCAACCACCATTAAAACATAGGGTTTTTTTTGATTGATTAAATCAAATGATAAGTCTTCGCTTGTTTTGTTTTCTGTTAAGAGGGTAGTGATTTCGTCTCTTAAGAGTGTGTGCAATTCATTGGCATTGATGTATTTGTCACGTTTAACACGGGCCTCAATACGGTC
>JBEIKN010000057.1:0-9253 GCA_040379725.1 Flavobacteriales bacterium | reverse complement strand
GGCACTGTAAAAGGGATTTCTCTAGCGAATACTTTACAATTGATGTGTTTTAGTTGCCCTCTAAATAATGGATTAAACAATAAAGCCAAAAAGTAAGGCCAACCCAATACCAAAGCATTGACTTGATGCTGTTGCAAAGCTTTGAAAATCCCCTTGAAAAAAGGTTTGCCATAAAAAGCATTGTACTCCTCTAAAAAAACAACTTGAAACTTTGCGCCATCAAAGGTTTGATGCACGCCTGATCCGATGGTTTTGCCCTTGCCTTTGGGCACAATTGCAATGACCTCAATGCCCATTTCTTGAATGGTATTGAGCAACTTAACAATGTAGTGGGGCATTCCACCAAAAACAAATGCAACTTTCACTAGGTCAAAGTTAAGGGATTCTCTAAGAATGTAAAAACAAAAGGAGAAGTGTGGTCAATCCCCTATATTTGCAATAGGTATACATTATGGGGTATTGGAAAAACATCTTGCCTAAAGGCCTATACAACAAGCTAGAAAACACCAGAAAAAATCTGATTGGCAAACCGCAACTCACCTATTCAGGAGAAGGCGAAGACCTTATCATTGAACGATTGGTTAAACACTTATCAAAAGGCACTTATGTAGACATTGGTTGCTATCATCCAAAAGTTGGCTCAAACACCTTTAAATTATTCAAGAAAGGTTGGACAGGCATTAATATTGACCCCAATCCAAACACCATTCGATTATTCAATCAATTTAGACCTAAAGACATCAATTTAAACATTGGCATTTCTAAATCCAATCAGGTATTAACTTATTTTGAATTTACGGAATCAGCAGTCAGTACTTTTTCAGAAGAATTTTACAAACTGAGACTCGAACAGGGCGCTGAATTTATTGGAAAAACAAGCATATCAACAACTACCCTTGCCGATGTATTTGACCAACATTTAAATGGCAGAAACATTGATGTATTAGACATTGATACAGAAGGCACTGATGTAGAAGTTTTGATGTCAAACAACTGGGATAAATACAAACCAACAGTCATTTTAGTGGAAGATCAAGAAGAGCATATTGACAACTTCAATGATTTACCTACCTACCAATATTTACATCCTAAGGGCTATCAATTGGTGGCCAAAACCATTTCTACCGCCATTTATCTGTTAAAACCTTAACGCATGTTACAGCTGCTTAAACGATTCAAACAATCTGTATTTTTAAAAGCTTTTCCACTCCAAGTAAAGCATTCTTTCTTTAATCAGATTGCGCAGTTGAATTGGACAAACATTAAAGATAAAAACATAGAAAATGAATTACTATTGATTCAATTGTTTTTAAAACAAAATCCAGAAGGTGTTTTCATTGATGTTGGCGCCAATCTTGGGCAATATTTATATCAAGCTGAACAATGTATTTCAAAAGAAAAGATCATTGGATTTGAGCCTCATCCTCAACTGAATCATCGACTAAAACAATTGTTTAAAGGTTGTCAAATTTATCAGGCGGCATTATCAGACCATCAAGGCAAGGCCCAATTTAAAATACCGTATTTTGATTCCAGAGAAATCCATACAAGAGGTACGCTCAAAACCGAACACACAGAACTTGAGGAGACCAATGCTAAATTAATTGAGGTAGACATAGACACCATTGATCATTTTACCACAAGCACTGGTATACAAAACGTTTCTGTTATAAAAATTGATGTTGAAGGTGCAGAATTTGATGTGGTTAAAGGCGCTATCAATACCATCCAAAAAAATCAACCAATTCTAATCATTGAAATAGAACAAAGGCACCATCAAATAGACATTAAGGAACAAATCAAATCTATTGAACAAATGGGCAATTACCTGTGTTTATACTTTGACGCCTTATCGCAAACGCTCAAACAAGATGTCCATAGCAGATCGATATTAGAATTACAATCTCCTGAAAACCATGCAAAGAATAGACAGTTCATTAACAACTTCATCTTTGTACCAAAGCAGATGCTTGAAAGTGGTCAAATAGCAACCTGGCAACAGGCAATTCATACCCGTTAAAACCAATTAAGTTGTTTCATCAAGCTCAGCATTCACCAATAGCTGAACCATTTCTTCAAAGCCAATAGAAGCTTGCCATTGTGTAGCCGCTTTCAACTTACTGTTATCGCCTAACAAAACTGTGGTTGATATTTTTTGAATGAGTTGCTGATTGACTTTAACAAAATCGTTGGGATTCAATTCTAAGGCTTTAAATACCAATTCGACAAAATCATTCACTGTATGCAATTGTCCACTCGAAATAATATAATTACCTGCCTGCTTAGACTGCAACAACATATGAGCTGCACGAACATAGTCTGGGGCATAACCCCAATCAATCTTGGCGGATAAGTCCCCTAATACAAGTTCATGCGCTTTACCTTGCTTGATGGCTACTGCTGTCTGCACGATTTTCTTTGACACAAATTTAGACGCCCTAAGAGGTGATTCATGGTTATAAAAAATGCCACAATAACATTGTAATCCTTTTGCTCGATACATATCTGAAAACTGCATACCTAAGACTTTACTAATGCCATATATAGAGACAGGAGCAAATGGTGTTAATTCAGTTTGAATGGGTGCCGTTGTAGCGCCAAACACATGCGATGATGATGCAAAAAACAATTTGGCATTTGACTGAA
Organism: Flavobacteriales bacterium; assembly: GCA_040379725.1. GTDB lineage: Bacteria > Bacteroidota > Bacteroidia > NS11-12g > UBA955 > JABMMZ01. Next base: position 6,607 of record JBEIKN010000057.1, on the reverse strand, counting down.
ACTGATAACAAGCTTCTAAGACATATAGCCAAGCCATTGCATTGGTCTGAATCGTGGCCTCATAGAAAGCCAAATCAGAATGATTTTGTTCAATGGATGATTGATGAAGCGCCGCAAAAAAGTATACTTCATCTGGCTGAATGTTTTTGATTAAAGACTCTATGTAAGCTGAATCTTCGATACGCCCATTGGGCGCTTCTATTATACCATTAGCATCAAATTGAGTGCTAGAAACACCATACACTTCATAAGATTGGGCTTTTAGATGGGCTTTTAAATAAGAACCATCTTGACCTGTATGCCCTATGATCAGTGCTTTTGGCGAAACCATTATTTAGAATAGACTTCTAAGGCTGGAAGCGGAAAAATCAATTTACCACCTTGTTCAAGATAGGCTTGTTCTCTTTCGATGATACTCTCTCTAAAATGCCATGGCAAAACCAAGAAGTAATCTGGGTTTTTGGACTTGGCTTCTTGTTCAGATACAATTGGAATCAGTGTATTGGGTGTAAATGAACCAAATTTATCAGGATTTACTTCAGCAATGCAATGTAAATCTTGCTCAGTAATACCACAATATTGTAAAAGCACATTGCCTTTGGTTGAAGCACCATAACCAAAAATGGTTTTACCTTGATCTTGTAATGATTTGATGAATGCTTTGAGTTCATCTCTATGTTTGAGCACTGCTTGTGCAAATTGACTGTATACTTCTAACTTGGCATAACCGGCCTCTAATTCGGTTTGAAGGGCCTCTTGGATTTTTTCAGTCTTGCAAGGAATATGAGCAGCTTTCTTGGCGGCAGTAATTCTAAAACTCCCCCCGTTGATCGCATTAAAATCAACATCTACCATCTTGAATCCTACTTTCTCAAACAACCATAAGATTTGTTGCATACCGTAGTATTCTAAATGTTCATGGCAAATGGTATCGTATGATGTAGTGTTTACCATAGCTGGCAGATACGATTGTTCAAATACCCAAATACCATTATCATCAAGCACGTCGTAGATGTCTTGAACAAATTTCAAAGGCTCCTCTAGATCATAGAACATGGCAATTGATGTGATGACTTTGGCTTTTTTAGCAAAAACACTTTGATAGGTTTTAGCTGTAAAAAAATCAGCCGTATTGCGAATATGATCTGGGTAATATTGTTTGAATTTATTTGAAGTCGGATCAATCACCATCAAATCCAAACCTTTGTCTTTAGGATAAGTTTGCAAGAGTGTTGAGTCATTTCCGCCAATATCAATAATAATATCACCAGCAGACAATTCCACAAGGGCTAAAATTTCTTTAACAACACTTTGCAAGTGCTTCACCATTGATTGATTCAATCCAGAACGGTAACCGTAGTTATCGCCGTACATTTCATTACTATCATAGGAATGGTTCAATTGAACCAAACCACAAACATCTTCTCCTGAGGAACTGAAACACTTTACCAATTCAAGTGGACCACTGGTTATAGCAGTTGATTTTGATTTAGGAAATACGCCCGTTAAAGTCTGTTCGCCTAAATGCAAAAGTGACACCAAATTGGTATTGCCACACATTCTGCAATGATTAATCTTCTTATACATGCCTTGTTAAAAAGGCAAATATAATGAAAAAAGCAACAGTTTAAAGCCCTTAAAGCAGTCTTTTGTAAAGGGCTGATGGCGCGTATGATTCAGACAAAAGTTTTGCCTTTAACTTTAATTCTGAGAGTATTTTAGGGTCTTCTACCAATGAATGTAAGACTGCAAGCAAATTAGAATAATCTGTAAACTTCAAAACAGTTGGTTCTAAATCTGCATCCAATTGAAACGCTTTCGGAAAAATACCAGGTTTGGCCCCCCTCACCATATGAAAAACTGTCGCTGTTTCTTTGGTTTGAATGAGCTCTTTTTCGTCAAGCAATAGATTGCTCAACAATACATCTGAAGCATATAAATTATGATCAAATTGCTCAACATCTAAAAACGAGGTGTAATATAAAATATCCAGTCCGTTTGATTCAAGCGATTGGATGCGCTCTAACAAATGCGTTTCGTTAGGCGGTATAAAACCAAGTAAATCAATTACAAAATGGCTTTTAAACCAATCGAGATTTAATTCAAACAAATTAAACAATTGATTGTATTCCCTTCGAACCTGAGTCACAGAACCTGGAACGCACAGACGCAATTTTTGATTGTTTGACGAAAGGTCCTTAAACAAGGATGGCTCAAACACTAAAGTTGGAAACACAATGGCATCTTTGGTATTGATAAATTGATTCAATACTTTTTTCTGAGCCTCACTTAATACAATCCATTTGGCTTGGTCTTTCGATAGTCTTTTAATGAATTTCTTGCGATAAAAATCTCTAAAAACATCCTTTATACTGTACTTGATTTGCCTAGCCCATTCAAATTTTATGTTGTCGACAAAATAAGCCTTCCACAAACGTTTCGCCTGAATGTTAATCGCTGATGTAAACCACAAATCAATGTTGTGAAAATGAAAATACACTTGAGTGTTTTTTGGTCTGAAACGATAAAATGCTTTGAAAAATTTAGTTACAGTGGTTAAATGAACCCTGTCTAAATGATAGTCATTAATGGATTGCAAAAAATCATGAGCTGATTGATTTTCGCCCATGACGACGAAGTGAATATTTGAACTGAGCGTTTGTTCACCTTTAATCAAATCAACTGCCTCTGGCAATGTAAAGACATACACTTCATTATCAGATTGACTGCTGTAGGTTTTAAGTACAGCATTTACAACCATGTAATGTTCTTTTACACATATTTCAATAATTCCAATGCGCATGATTAATCGCAAATATACAGCCCTAGTCCTTTAATTCGAACGTCTGTCGATATCAAAATAAAATCGTAAGCCCTAAGCCCCTATTTTTGCATGAATGGGTGTAATCGCCAGACAAGGATTTAAGGCTTCTATTAGCAACTACATCGGTATGGGTTTAGGCTTTCTAAGCTTGTTTATTTTATTCCCAAAATTCTTTGAACCAGAAAAACTAGGCGCCATTAGATTATTCATTGAGCTTGGTACCGTGCTCTCAGCACTTGGATTAATGGGCACACATTACAGCATCAATCGGTTCTTTCCTTATTTCAAAACACAAGACCATAAACACCACGGTTTCTTCTTTTGGGCATTGATTTTCCCATTAGTTGGTTATGCTATATTAAGTACCGTTTTACTGATTGCTGGTAAGCCTATTTTTTTATTCTTAAATGCCAATGCTTTAGCCTATCAGGAACTATTTCCCTATTTATTAATCCTGGTATTTATCATATTGTATCAGGTGGTATCTGAGGTTACCTGTGCTAATCATGCTCGCATTGCAGTTCCAAACTTCAACAGAGAAGTCCTACTCAGGACTTTGTTGATCATCAGTGGTGCTTTGTATTTTTTTAAAGTTGTCAGTTTCAATCAATGTATTGCCTTAATGGTTGTGGCGTATGCCATTGCGTTAATCAGTAATATCTGGTTTTTAAGACAACTGACGCCTATTCATTTAAAGCCTAACTTCAGATTTATCAAAGAACATCCTAGCATTAAAAAAGAAGCCCTCAGATTTACTGCTTTGTTATTTTTCTCAGGCATTTCCTCTTTGCTCTATTCTAAAATGGATTTTTTTATGATTTCTGCGCTTAAGCAGGATCTTTCTCAAGTAGCTATATACAGCATAGGGTTTTACTTAGCGACCTTTATTGAAGTCCCAAAGCGTACCATTTTACAAATTGCTACTCCAATCATATCGGCTCATATGAAAGCAGAAAATTATGATGCAGTAAGAGCACTCAACCAGAAAAATGGCAACAATCAATTATTGGTTTCTGGTATTTTATTTTTTATGATTTGGTTAAACATTGACAACCTATATGCCATTATGCCTAGAGGCGATTTTTACGTGCAAGGTAAATGGGTGGTGTTTTTTATTGGAATCAGTAAACTTATTGATGCAGTCGTTAGTGGAAATAGTCCAATATTGGTCAATTCAAAGTTCTATGGATTGTCTATTATCAGCATAGTTGTGGCTTTGATTTCATCCTTCGTCTACAATTATTTTTTCATTACTCACTACGGCATCATTGGCGCTGCAATCAGTACCATATTGGTGATGTTGTCGGTAAATTTATGTAACATTATTGTGGTTCAAATGAAATTAAACATCCATCCATTCCATAAAGATCAATTGAAAATATTAATGGTATTGGGCTTGTTTTTCCTAGTCCCACTAACTGGCCAATGGTTCAGCAATGCGTACTTGGATTCAATTGTAAAAACCACATGTGTTGGGCTTGTTTTAGTGACTATCCTATACAAACTTAAAATCTCAGATGAGTTTAACCAATTGTTAGCCTCCAAAATCAAGTGGTTAAATTAATGGGCTTCTAACCAGTTCTGGCCGACACCATACTCCGCAACAACAGGCACTTTTAATGGCAGAGCATTTTGCATTTCTGTCAACACCAATTGTTTAACCTGTTCCAATTCACTTACATGGACATCTAATAACAATTCGTCATGAACTTGAAGAATCAATTTGGATTTAAGCTGCTGTGATTTGATTTGTTGATGAATATTGATCATGGCCAATTTGATCATATCAGCAGCAGTTCCTTGAATGGGCGCATTGATGGCGTTGCGCTCTGCAAAGCTTCTGACTGTGGCATTGGCAGAATGAATGTCTCTTAAATAGCGTTTACGACCAAGCAAAGTACTCACAAAACCATTACTTCTGGCCCCCTCTATGGCTTTATCCATATACTGTCTAATGCCAGGGAATTGCTCAAAATACTGATCAATGATCTGTTTAGCTTCTGTTCGGCTAATCCCCAAATTTTCGGCTAAGCCAAATGCCCCTTGGCCATAAATCAAGCCAAAGTTTACACTCTTAGCTTTATACCTTTGTTCTTTAGTAACAGATTCTACTGGCACGCCAAAGACTTTAGCTGCCGTAGCTGTATGAATATCAATCCCTTGATTAAAGGCCTCCATCATACCGGGATCTTCACTCATACTAGCAATGACCCTCAATTCAATTTGTGAATAGTCTGCAGACAAAATAACATGTTCTGCATCTCTTGCAATAAATGCTTTTCTGACCTCACGACCTCTCGCCGTTCTGATGGGTATATTTTGAAGATTAGGATTCGTACTACTTAAACGCCCAGTAGCAGCTACAGCCTGATTGAATGTTGTATGTACACGATGAGTCAATGGATGAATCAGTTCAGGCAAGGCATCCACATAGGTTGACTTTAATTTTTGTAGGCCTCTAAAATCTAAAATGTCTTGAACAATGCTGTGTTTAGAAGACAACTTAATTAAAACATCTTCGCCAGTTTGATACTGACCTGTTTTGGTTTTTTTAGCCTTTTCGTCCAATTGTAATTTTTCAAACAGAATCTTCCCTAATTGCAATGGCGAAGCGATATTAAACACCTCTCCAGCTTGCTCATAAATGCGTTGCTCAATGGCTTTAACCTCTTGATTAAGTTCAACTGAATAGGCTTGCAAGAAAGAAGCATCGACTTTTATCCCCTCATGCTCCATGTCTGCCAATACAGGCACCAATGGCAATTCAACGGTTTGAAAAACGGCATTGGCCTGGTCATTTTCTATCATAGGCTTTAATACCTCATATAATTGATAGGTCACATCAGCATCTTCGGCCGCATAGTCTTTTAAAACTTGAACATCAACCTGATCCATCGTCAATTGACCTTTTCCTTTTTTCCCAATCAATGCTTCGATTGAAACAGGTTCGTATTGCAAATATTGTTTTGACAATTCATCCATGCCATGGCGCTTGTCTGGCTCTAATAAATAATGCGCCAACATGGTATCAAAATAAGGTGGTTTCACCTCAATGCCATATTGCCTTAACATTTGTAAATCAAACTTTAAGTTTTGAGCAATTTTAACATTTGATTGCTCAAACAATGGTTTAAACTTAATGAGGTCTTGATCTGATTGGATGGGCACATAATACCCTTTGCCTTTCTGCGCAGATAAAGCCAAACCAATCACCCTATCTGTTAATGGATCCAGCCCAGTGGTTTCTGTATCAAAGCAAAAAACGTTTTCTTGCATAAACAGGTTCAATACCTGATCAATAGCAGCCGCATCTTGAATCAATTGATAATCGTGTTCTGTACCACTGATTGTATGGTATTGAATTGCGGCGGCTTGTTCTTCTGTTAATTCTGTATCGGTAGCGTTTTCTGATAAAGCAGAAAACAAATCTGGAGCAGCAGGAGCTACTTTTTTTACCGGTGCTTCTGCTTCATTAGAATCTCCCAATACCCGCTTGGTCAGTTGACGAAATTCCAATTCTTCAAACAAAGTTTGAATGGCATCGCGGTTGATGTCTTTTAGCTCATAATGTTCTAAAATATGATCAATAGGCACGGCAACATTTATGGTAGCAAGCTGTTTTGACAACAAAGCCTGCTCTCTATATTGAATCAAATTCTCTTGTTGCTTCCCTTTGAATTCATGCGCATGATCAAGGATGTTTTCAAGACTACCATATTGTTTGATCAGTTTCTTGGCAGTCTTCTCACCCATTCCTGGTATGCCAGGGATGTTATCTGAGGC